>JAYROM010000039.1:0-13369 GCA_041911695.1 Aeromonadaceae bacterium | reverse complement strand
TTGATCAATAGTTCAGCAGGAACGCATCCAGCGCCTTGGTCGGCTTGCCGCTGTTATCAAACGCGCCCAGCGAGTAGTTTTGCCAGTTGCTGTAACTTTCCGGCTCCCAGTAGAACACCCCCAACCCCTTGCTATTCGGAATGGCGGCCATCTTCTTCAGCAGGTCCGCCACGGTGTCGTAGCTGTTGGTGGGATCGTCATACGGCATACCGACTTCGACAATCATTACCTCCTTGCTATAGCGGGTCACCATGTCGGACAGGTTGTCATAGCACTTATTGTCCATGGTGTACCAGTCGCCATTACCCGTTTGCGTTGGGTAGATCGAGGCGCCGATGACATCATACTTGGCGCTGTTGGTCTTCAGTCCGTCGAACATCCAGCGGAACAAGGCGTTGTCTTCGCATTTCGCCAGATGGACGATCACCTTGGTACTGCTGTTGACCGCTTTCACGGCGTCATAGCCACTGTTGATCAGCCAGGCGAAGTTTTTCATGTTGACCGAGGCCTTGCCATCCGGCCACAACATGCCGTTGGTGGTCTCGTTGCCGACCTGCACCCATTTCGGTGTGATGCCAGCGTTTTTCAGCGTGACCAGCGAGTTGTAGGTGTGCCAGTACACGTTGGACATCAGTTGATCAAAGGTATAACTGCTCCAGGCCGCTGGTTTGGTCTGGTTAGACGGATCCGCCCAGGTGTCGCTGTAGTGGAAGTCGATCAGGATGTCGAAGCCTGCTGCCTTGGCCCGTTTGGCCTTGGCGACGACATCGGTGATGTTATTCCAGCCGGCACTCGGATTGACCCAGACGCGCAGGTGGACTGCATTCATGCCATGCGCTTTGAGGATCGGGAACAGATCCTGTTTGGTACCGCTATCGTTGTAGAACTTGTAGCCGGCGCTTTCCATCTGCGTCAGCCAGCTAACATCCGCCCCCTTGACCATGGCGTGGCTGGAGGTGTGGTACAGGGCACCTAGCATCAGCAGTGCTGTGCTGGCCATTTTTATGTTCCATTGCATTTCTAGTTATTCCTGTTGTGCGTGGCCCGTGATGGCAGATCACGGGATCAGGCCGCAGCGACCTGATGGTCTGCGTTATCCCGGCGCAGGCCATCAGGGGCGGGTGCGTCAGGCACCCGCCACAGGGGAAGGCTTAACCGGCCTTCTTGACGGTGATGGTCATCTTCTTGGCATCGGTACGATCCAGCGTGAAGCTGTAGGTACCATCCGCATCCGGCGTGAAGTGCATGTCACTCCACTGCCAGCCGGCCTTGACCTGTACCGGTGCATCCAGGGTGACCTTGGCGGTCGGATCGAACTGACCGTAGGTGGTGTCACCCTTCCACTTTTCGTCAGCCACCTTGAACTTGTAGGCACCATGGCTGGCCTTCAGCGCGACCTTGGCCACCAGCACGTTGGGGGCCGTTTCAGCCAGCTGAGCGTCCTTCGGGGCTTCCCAATTATTCATCTCGCCACGCACGAACAGCGGACGGGTAGCGGCGGAATCGTCAGCCCAGCTGGCGGTTGCGGTCAGCACCAGGCTGGCCAGAAGAATGTGTTTAAACATGTTCCATTTCCTTTCGATGATGAGAGGGCTACGGGTCATCAACCGGACCCGGTGAGCCGCTGGATGGCTCACCGCGTCGGGCTGGGGGCGGTTACCCGCCCCGGTCTGGTGGTGCGTGTTACAGGGTAAAACGGTGGATCAGGGTTTGCTGACTGGCGGACAGCTGTTGTAGCTGGCCGCTGGTCTGCGCCACTTTGTCGATCTCCTGCTGATTCTGATCAGCAATCTGGTTGATATTGTTCAGGTTACGGGCAATCTCGGCGCTGGTGCTCTGTTGCTGCTCCGCTGCTGCCGCAATCTGGCTGCTCATATCGGCGATATGCTGCAACGCGGTCGAGATGGCATCCATCGCCTGGCGTGCCTGTTCACTCTCTTCAGTACAGGCTGACATCGATTCGCCACTCAGGCGGATGGCGGTGACGGCCTGGCTGACGCTCTGCTGCAGGGCCGTGATCATGGTCTGGATCTCGGTGGTGGCCTGCGCGGTGCGCCGCGCCAGGTTACGCACCTCGTCAGCGACCACCGCAAAGCCGCGGCCCTGCTCGCCAGCGCGTGCGGCTTCAATCGCGGCATTGAGTGCCAACAGGTTGGTCTGCTCGGCAATCTGGCTGATCACATCGAGGATGCCGCCGATATTGACGCTCAGCCCGTGTACCTTCTCGATCACCTCTTGCGAGTCACCGAGTTCGCCGGCCAGTCGGTTGATACGCTGGATATTGCTGTCACTGATAGCGCGCCCTTGGGCGGCCTGATCGCTGACGCGAACAATTTCGGTCATCGAGTGATGAGCGGCACTGGCCACATCAGCCACGGTATGCTCCATCTCCAGCATGGCGGCGGCGACGCCGGCGGTCTCGCTGCGCTGCTGCTCCAACTGATGATAGGTCTGCTTCAAGGTGGTCAGGTTGCGCTCCGAGACGGTGCCCAGCTCGCTGGCACTCTGTGCCACCTCACCCAGCATCTGTCGCATCTGGGCGGCCAGTGCGTTGATGCCACGTGCCAGATGGCCGAATTCATCTTGCTGTGGGTGGTGCAGGGTGCGGGTCATATCACCATCGCCCAGCGCATGCAGCACATCCAGGGTGCGACGCATCGGGGTACGGATGGCGGCAATGATGCGCCACAGCACGATCCCGGCGATGGCCAAGGAGACCAGCAGGCCGGCAAACAGTGCCATCCGCAGGCTATTGAGCACTGCGGTGGTCCGCGCGACCCCTTGCTGCAGTTGGGTATCAATCACCTTGTCGATATCACCGAGATCAGCGAGCACGGTATCAATGATGCGCGCCGACAGATCGCTCTGGTTACGCAGCTGTTCGCTTTGCGCGGTCAACTGCAAGTGCTGACCCAGCAGGCCGTTATCGGCGGTGGTGGTTGCCAGCAGGCTATCCAGCGCCTTGCCGAGGGTGCCCTCAAAGTCGATGGCGGTGCCAAAGGCGCTCTCCTGCTTGGAGAGGGCATCGGCCAGTTCGCGACGCTGGCCTTGCAGCTTCTGCGCCAGGGCGTGGTTGTTATCCAGACGGCGTTGTACCTGGGCCGCCTCATGCTGACCGAGACCATCCACCACGTTGCTGACCAGCAGATCGAGGTTGTCGGCCAGGTTGCGGCTCAGGCCAACGGCAAAGTTGGCACCCAGCGAGGAGACCATATTGGCCAGATCGGCCTTGAAGCGTTGGGTCGGCGCGGCCAGGTTGGCCTGTTCGCGCAGCTTCTGCTGGCTGGCCAGGTTGGTGGCGTAGTCGCCCACCAATTGGCTGGCCTGCTGCCAATAGACGGCCTGCTGTTCGGCCAGCTCATCGATATGTTTTTGCAGGGTGGCATCGCTATGCGCCAGCTTGCGCAGGTCTTTCAGATCCTGTTCAAAGCGTTGCTGCCACTCCTGCAGTTTGCTCTGGTCGCGCTGGACGATCTGCGCCTCCTGCTGGCCGAGCAGGTAACGCAGGGTCTTGTCTTGGGAGAACAGATCACGGGTGACCGAGCGGCTCTGTACCAAGGTGGGCGCCACCTGGTGTGACAGGATGTCTACCTGACCATACAGTTGCTGGCCGGTACGCAATGCCAGCAGGGCAATACCGATCAGCAACAGAATGATAATACCGAAACCGGCCGCCAGGCGTTGAATGATAGACAGACTCTTCATAGGGACATCCTGATATCGATTACACACCGTTGTTTGTCTTGCTCAAATTGGACTCAATAAGGGCAATTCATACAAATATCTTTATAATTCAGTATCTAGCGGTGTTATGCCGGATCGGCGTTCAGTGATTGCGTGCGCCGTGCCAGAGACTGTATTGGTTGTGTCAGTGAAAGCGTTTCACCAACATGAATAAGGTAGATCAATTCGGGTAAAAAGCGGGAATAGTGTTGGTGGTTGTTGCGATCCCGCTCTCATTCCCACCGGTAAAAAAAAGACCCCGCGAAGCGGGGCCAGTAGGCACGGGTAACACGGCGTGCGAGGCACGCCAAAACAACACAGGGTAGAACAGGGTTACGCGCTGATGCGCAGGCCGTCTTCGTTGAAGATCAACGCATGTTCGGCCTTGAAACTGATCGCAATCTGCTGGTACGGGCTGAAGTCGTTATCACCCGGCAGCAACATCTTGAAGCCGTCAACCCCTTCGCACTGGCCGAACAGGTAGGTGCTGTTACCGAGGCGCTCTACTACTTCACAGTTGAAGGCCAGTGGCAGGGCGCTGTCATCGGCTTCGATATGTTCCGGACGCAGACCGAGGGTGATGGCATCACCAGCCTTGAGCGGGCTGGTCTGGATGGCCAGTTCCAGCTGACGCTGACCGAGGTTGATGGTCAGGCTGTTTTCGCTCCAGGCGACCACGCGACAGGGCATGAAGTTCATCTTTGGTGAGCCGATAAAGCCGGCGACAAAGCGGTTCACCGGCTTGTAGTACAGCTCCATCGGCGAACCGACCTGCTCTACCTTGCCGTAGTTCATGACCACGATCTTGTCGGCCAGGGTCATCGCTTCCACCTGGTCATGGGTCACATAGATCATGGTGGTCTTCAGCTCCTGATGCAGCTTGGCGATATGCAGACGCATTTCGACACGCAGCTCGGCATCCAGGTTGGAGAGCGGTTCGTCAAACAGGAAGACTTTCGGGTTACGGACGATGGCGCGGCCGATGGCGACACGCTGACGTTGACCGCCAGAGAGCTGCTTCGGCTTGCGATCCAGCAGGTGGGAGAGTTGCAGCGTCTTGGCGACCATCTCGACCTGGTGACGGATCTCCTCTTTCGGCACCTTGTTCACCTTCAGGCCATAGCCCATGTTCTCGGCCACGGTCATGTGCGGGTAGAGGGCATAAGACTGGAATACCATGGCCACGCCGCGGTGGGCTGGCGCAACATCGTTGACCACGGTGTCACCAATCAGGATCTCGCCATCGGAAATCTCTTCTAGACCGGCAATCAGACGCAGCAGGGTCGACTTACCGCAACCGGAAGGGCCAACAAACACGGTGAACTCACCGTCATCGATTTCCAGATTGACGTCGTGCAGGGTTTCGGTCTTGCCGAAACGCTTGACAACCTTATTCAGTCTGATGCTCGCCATCTAAATAACTCCTTGATAACCAGAAAAATTATTTCTCGCCCATTCAGCGTTGCCGTGGTCGGCACGCGCCATGCCCGTTTTTATGGAGCAGGGAAACCATGTCTATCAGTTGATGGTCGGGCTGGGTGACCGTCATGTTCTGGAGGGACTATAACAGCGCAGTGTAATCGCTTGCACAAAACGCTTCGGCTTTTGTGCATCTGATCACAGGCTTGGCACGGAAAACTAGTAAGTAGGACGCCGTACTCGTAACGTTAGTACATCTAGTGTAAGCGTTATCTCAATTCGACGGGCAGACGGTAAACAGAATGCCCAGGAATAACCGAATACACAGACGATGAACGCGCTGACGGCCGGACGGTCGGGGTGATAGGGCGCGAACGTCGGGGAAGCCTCCTTGGTGAGATCAGGAGTGCCTCTCTGGTCACCGGTAACGTTATAAGCATAACGCGGTGAGCGGCTGTCGGGATATGACATTGGATGCACAGTGTGTTACTGCCGGTATTGGTGTGTAACAACTCACTGAGCCTGATTTATGACGGATAACAAAAGCCACAGGCCGTGTGCCTGAACGATGAACAGGTATCAAGGAGCAACAATGAAGATCAAAACGTTAAGCGCTGTTGTCATGATGTCTCTGGGTCTTGCCGGTGTGGTTTCTCAAACCGCGCGTGCCGCAGAGGGTGAGCTGCTGGTGTGGGAAGACATCAAGAAATCCAATGGGATTGCCGATGCCGTCAAGGCGTTCGAAGCCCAGTACAAGGTCAAGGTCAAGGTCATGGAAATGCCGTTCGCGCAGCAGATTGAAAAGCTGCGTCTGGATGGCCCGGCCGGTATCGGTCCGGACGTACTGACCCTGCCGCATGACCAGGTCGGTTCTGCGGTCGTGCAGGGCCTGCTGGCCGAGCTGAAGGTCGACAAGGCTTACCTGGACACCTTCACCAAGCCATCCGTTGATGCCCAGACCTATCAGGGCAAGCTGTACGGTATCCCGAAAGCGGTAGAAACCATCGTTCTGGTCTACAACAAGGATCTGCTGCCGAAGGCGCCGGAGAAGTTCGACGACCTGTATGCCTTCTCCAAGACCCAGCGTGCGGCCGGCAAGTACGGTCTGTTGGCCAAGTTTGACGAAATCTACTACGCCTACGGTCTGGTCTCTGGCATGGGTGGTTACGTCTTCGCCCAGAACAGCGATGGCTCGCTGAACGTCAAGGACATCGGCCTGAACAACAAGGGCGCGATTGACGCGGTCTCCTACATCAAGAAGTTCTACGCCGAAGGGATCTTCCCGCCGGGTATCGTGGGTGACACGGGCGCCAACGCCATTGACTCCCTGTTCACCGAGAAGAAGGCTGCGGCTGTGATCACCGGTCCGTGGTCGTTCCAGCCGTACAAGGATGCTGGCGTCAACTACGGTGTTGCACCGCTGCCGCTGCTGCCGAACGGCGAACACCCGCACTCCTTCATGGGCGTGAAGGGCTACAGCGTCTCCTCCTACTCCAAGCAGAAGGAGCTGGCACAGAAGTTTGTTGAGTTCATCAACAAGGCTGAATACGCCAAGGTGCGCTTCGAGAAGACCGGTGAAATTCCGCCAGTTAAGTCGCTGATCGACGATCCGCTCATCAAGAACGATGAGAAGTCCCGTGCCGTCGCCGTACAGGCCTCCTACTCCGTGCCGATGCCGAGCGTACCGGAAATGCAGGAAGTGTGGACCCCGGCCAACAGCGCGCTGCAACTGGGCGTGACTGGCAAGCAAGACGTAAAAGCTGCGCTGGATAACGCAGTGAAGAATATCAATATGCAAATCGAAGCACATCACGCCAGCGAATAAGGCGAATTGCGTGTCAAAACATGGGGGCCGGTGTGCCGGCTTCCCATGTTCTTTCTGGATATGGAGGTGAATTGTGGTTGTCGATTCCAGCGCTGTTTCGCCGGTGGGTACGTCCCATCATGCCAAGCTGGCGGCCTTGTGTGCGCTGCTGCCGGGGTTTGGGCAGTTTTATAACCGTCAGCTGGTGAAGGGGTTGATGTTTTTTATCACGCTGGTCTGCTTCATGAGCGTGGCTCATGACTTCCTGCAGAATGGCTTCTGGGGTCTGGCGACGCTGGGTACCGAATTGCCGCGTGATAATTCCGTGTTCTTGCTGGCGAAAGGGATCATCAGCCTGCTGGTTGCCTGTTTCGGGGTAGGGGTTTACTACTGGAGCATCCGCGATGCCTGGCTGTGTGGCCAGATGCGCGACGAAGGGCGCGAGCTGAACAGCGTGCGCAAGCAGTACCAGTTGCTGCTGACGGAAGGCTTTCCGTACCTGATGATTACCCCGGGCTTTATCCTGCTGGTGTTCGTGGTGGTGTTCCCGATCCTGTTCGGATTCTCGCTGGCGTTCACCAACTATGACCTGTACCACACGCCGCCGGCCAAGCTGGTGGACTGGGTGGGGTTCAAGAATTTCATCAATATTTTCCGTCTGGATATCTGGCGCATGACGTTCCTCGACGTCCTGCAGTGGACCGTGATCTGGACGGCATTGGCCACCACGTTGCAGTGTACCGTCGGCGTGCTGCTGGCGATTCTGGTTAACCAGAAGGATCTGCGCTTCAAGCCGCTGTTCCGTACCATCCTGATCCTGCCGTGGGCGGTGCCGGGCTTCGTCACCATCCTGGTGTTTGCCGGTATGTTCAACGAAACCTTCGGCGTGATTAACAACGGTATCCTGGCTGCGCTCGGCATCTCGCCAAAGGCGTGGATGACCGACCCGCTGTGGACCAAGACCGCGCTGATCATGATGCAGACCTGGCTGGGCTTCCCGTTCGTGTTCGCGATGACCACCGGCGTGCTGCAGGCGATTCCGGATGATCTGTATGAAGCGGCCACCATCGACGGTGCCAATACCTGGCAGAAGCTGCGTACCATCACGCTGCCGCTGGTGCTGTACTCGATTGCCCCGATCCTGATTACTCAGTACACCTTCAACTTTAACAACTTCAACATCATCTACCTGTTCAACAACGGTGGTCCGGCGGTAGCGGGCTCCAACGCAGGTGGGACGGACATCCTGGTCTCCTGGATCTACAAGCTGACCATGTCCTCTTCGCAGTATGCGATTGCCGCCACTATCACCATCCTGCTGTCGATCTTCGTGGTCGGGGTTGCGCTGTGGCAGTTCCGCGCCACCAACTCGTTCAAGCAAGACGACATGATGTAAGGGAAGAGGTCGCCATGAGTACCCAACACAGTATCAAGAAAAGCAACGCCATCCGCCTCGGGCTCTCCTATGCCCTGCTGATCGCGGTGGCCATCATCATCATCTATCCGCTGGTGTGGACCATCGGTGCGTCGCTGAACCCGGGCAGCAGCCTGCTCAATACCTCGATCATTCCGGAGAACTTCTCCTTCCTGCACTATCAGGAGTTGTTCAACGGCACCATCGACTACGCCGCCTGGTACTGGAACTCGATGAAGATCAGCTTCCTGACCATGGTGCTGACCTTAATCAGCGTCAGCTTCACCGCCTACGCCTTCTCGCGCTTCCGCTTCCGCGGCCGCAAGAATGGTCTGGTGCTGTTCCTGCTGCTGCAGATGATTCCGCAGTTCTCCGCACTGATCGCCATCTTCGTGTTGGCGCAGATGCTGGGCCTGGTCAACAGCCATCTGGCACTGGTGCTGGTCTATGTCGGCGGCATGATCCCGATGAACACCTACCTGATGAAGGGCTATCTGGACGCCATTCCGAAGGATCTGGACGAATCGGCGCGCATGGATGGTGCCGGTAACTTCCGCATCTTCATCGAGATCATCATGCCGCTGTCCAAGCCGATTATCGCGGTGGTGGCCCTGTTCTCGTTCACCGGCCCGCTGGGTGACTTCATTCTGGCCAGTACCATCCTGCGTACTCCGGACATGTACACCCTGCCGATCGGCCTGTACAACCTGGTGTCCACCAAGATGGGTGCCAGCTATACCACTTACGCCGCCGGCGCGGTGCTGATCGCCGTCCCGGTTGCCATTCTCTACCTCTCCCTGCAGAAGTACTTCGTCTCCGGTCTGACCGCGGGCGGTACCAAGGGTTAACCCTACATAACAGGATGACAATGATGAAAATGAGCAAGAGTGTGCTGTTAGCGGCCATGCTGGCCACCGGTCTGATGAGCCAGCCTGTCCTGGTCCAGGCCGCCGAGAGCGTGACCATCAAGAAGGTGGAGAACGTACCGGCTGACTTCATCAAGGGTGCCGATATCTCCATGCTGGCCGAGGTAGAAAAGCACGGCGGCAAGTACTTCGATTTTGATGGCAAGCAGAAAGATGCCATGCAGATCCTGAAGGAAAACGGCTTTAACTACATCCGTCTGCGTCTGTGGAACGATCCGAAGGATGCCGAAGGCCACGGTTACGGTGGCGGTAACAGCGATCTGGCCACCACCATCGCGCTGGCCAAGCGCGCCAAGGCGCTGGGCATGAAGGTGCTGCTCGACTACCACTACAGCGACTTCTGGACCGATCCGGGCCGCCAGAACAAGCCGAAGGCGTGGGAAGGCATGACCATCGAGCAGATGACCAAGGCGGTACACGACTACACCAAGCAGACCTTTGCTGAAATCAAGAAAGCCGGTGCACTGCCGGATATGGTTCAGATCGGTAACGAAATCAACGGCGGCATGCTGTGGCCGGAAGGCAAGAGCTGGGGCCAGAACGGCGGCGAGTTTGATCGCCTGTCCGGGCTGCTCAAGGCCGGCATCAGCGGCGTGAAGGAGAACCTGGGCAAGGATGATCACGTCAAGATCATGCTGCACCTGGCCGAAGGCACCAAGAACGATACCTTTACCTGGTGGTTTGACGAAGTCACCAAGCGCGGCGTCGAGTTCGACGTGATTGGCCTGTCGTTCTACACCTACTGGAACGGCCCGATCAGCGCCCTCAAGTACAACATGGATGACATCAGCAAGCGCTACAACAAGGATGTCATCGTGGTGGAAGCCGCCTACGGCTACACGCTGGACAACTGTGACAACGCCGAGAACAACTTCACCGCCAAGGAAGCCGAAGATGGCGGCTACCCGGGCACCGTCCAGGGCCAGACCGACTTCCTGCACGATCTGATGCAGAGCATTGTCAACGTGCCGGATCACCGCGGCAAGGGCATCTTCTACTGGGAACCGGCCTGGCTGCCGACCCCGGGTGCCACCTGGGCAACCAAGGCCGGGATGAAGTACAACCACGACGACTGGAAGGAGGGCAATGCCCGTGAAAACCAGGCGTTGTTTGATTGCCAGGGCCACGTCCTGCAGTCGATGAAGGTGTTTAACTAAGTGTTGTTGCGCGGCAGTCAGGTCCGGGTTCGGGCCGGCTGCCGCGCCTGTTTATGAGGTTCAGTGATGCAAAAATTTCCTCCGCTGAGTGCGTCCATGCCGGTGATGTTGCACGGCGCTGACTACAACCCGGATCAGTGGCTTGATGACCCGGAAATTTTCCGCAAAGACATCGAGATGATGAAGCAGACCCGCTGCAACATCATGTCGGTCGGTATTTTCAGCTGGTCCGGTCTGGAGCCGGAAGAGGGGCGGTTCGAGTTCGGCTGGATGGACCATGTCCTTGACGAACTGCATGCCAACGGTATCGGCGTCTTCCTGGCTACCCCGAGCGGTGCCCGTCCGGCCTGGTTGTCGCGCAAGTTCCCGGAAGTGCTGCGTGTCAGCAAGGAGCGCGTGCGCGCCCTGCATGGCGGCCGTCATAACCACTGCCTGACCTCGCCGGTGTATCGCGAGAAGGTGCGCCGCATCAACACCGAGTTGGCCAAGCGCTATGCGCACCACCCGGCGGTGGTCGGCTGGCATATCTCCAACGAGTACGGCGGCGAATGTCATTGCGAGCTGTGCCAGCACCGTTTCCGCGACTGGCTGAAGGCGCGCTACGGCACCCTGGATGCACTGAACAAGGCGTGGTGGGCGACCTTCTGGAGCCACACCTACACCTCATGGGACGAACTGGAAGCGCCGTCGCCGATCGGCGAGGTCTCCATCCACGGTCTGAACCTGGACTGGAAGCGCTTCAATACCGATCAGGTGACCGATTTCTGCCGTGAAGAGATCAAGCCGCTGAAGGCCGAGAACCCGGCCATTCCGGTGACCACCAACTTCATGGAGTACTTCTACGACTACGATTATTGGAAGCTGTCGCAGGCGATCGACTTTGTCTGCTGGGACAGCTATCCGCTGTGGCACAACGCCGAAGATGACTGCACGCTGGCGGCTTACACCGGCATGTACCACGACCTGATGCGTACCCTGAAGGGCGGCAAACCGTTCTTCCTGATGGAGTCCACCCCGAGCCTGACCAACTGGCAGCCGATCAGCAAGCTGAAGAAGCCGGGGATGCATATCCTCTCCTCGCTGCAGGCGGTGGCGCACGGTGCCGACTCGGTGCAGTACTTCCAGTGGCGCAAGAGCCGTGGCTCGGTCGAGAAATTCCACGGTGCCGTGGTTGACCACGTTGGCCATCTTGATACCCGCGTTGGCCGTGAAGTGGTCGAGCTGGGCGAGATCCTGTCCAAGCTGACCCCGGTGGTCGGTACCCGGGTCGACGCCAAGGTGGCGATCATTTTCGACTGGGAAAGCCGTTGGGCAATGGATAACGCCCAGGGGCCGCGTAACGCCGGCCTGTTCTACGAGAAGACAGTGGTGGAAAACTACCGCGCCTTCTGGGAGCGCGGTATCGCGGTCGATGTGATCAACGCCGATTGTGACCTGAGCCAGTACGAACTGGTGATCGCGCCAATGCTGTATATGGTGCGTGACGGCTTTGGCCCGCGTGTCGAGGCGTTCGTGCAGGCCGGTGGCCGCTTTGTCGCCACCTACTGGACCGGCATCGTCAACGAGACCGATCTGTGCCATCTGGGCGGCTTCCCGGGCCCGCTGCGCAAGGTGCTCGGCATCTGGGCGGAAGAGATCGACGGCCTGTATGACGAAGAGACCAACAGCGTGTCCGGCCTCACCGGCAATGCCATGGGGCTGACCGGTCCGTACAGCGTGACCCATCTGTGCGAACGCATCCAGCTCGAAGGCGCGCAAGCGCTGGCCACTTATGGCAGCGACTTCTATGCCGGCGAGCCGGCGGTGACGGTCAATACCTTCGGCAACGGCCAGGCCTACTACGTCGCGTCACGCAATGATCTGGCGTTCCAGCGTGATTTCTATGGCCGTCTGGCCGATGAACTGGCGCTGCCGGTAGCCCTGCCAGGCACCAGCCTGCCGCAAGGGGTGACCGCCCAGGCACGTACTGATGGCGAACAGCGTTATGTGTTCGTGCAGAACTACACCCGTGAAGTGCGCTATGTCACGGTGCCGGCTGGTTATCGCGATATGGTCAGCGGCGATGTCGTGGCTGGCCAGATCACCCTGCCGGCCTTTGGCTCCCGTGTCCTGCAGGGCGCGGTGTAACCATCGCCAGGCTGGCCGGATTGCGCCGGCAGCCAGGTGATGAAGACGGGCGGGGGAGTCCCCGCCCGTATTGTCTGTACACGTGGATTGACTTGTTGGTATGCAATGACCAGGCAGGAGGGATGCCATGCTGGATATGAAGAAATACCGTCCCCTGTTGCAGCAGTTGTTAGGCCGCAAGAGCGAGGAGAAAGAGAGTGCGGCTGCGGTGGAAACACCGGATCCGGTGGCGCTGGCGCTGATGGAGGCGCTCGGCGGCAAGGAGAATATCTTCAGTATCGATGCCTGTCTGACCCGATTACGAGTCGAGGTCAAGGTACTGAGCCTGATTAACCACGACAAGCTACAAAAGCTCGGCGCCATCGGCGTAGTGATTATTGGCCATGAAGTGCAGGCTATTTTTGGCAAGCGCTCCGATACCCTGCGTCGCGATCTGGAATTGTGGTTCGGTCTGGACGATTGAGCTGACGTTTGCATGGGGGCGGCGCCACTACGCCACCCCGCCTGCTACAGCACGCCACCCTCGCGGTGGCGTCTTTTTATGCCAAGATTTGTCAATCTGTGACACGGCCAGGCCATCCCCTCTAGTCATATGTGAAAGATGTCACAAGACTATGTCGCATTAAACCGATAAACGGGATGAATCATGATGTTTATCGCTGTTTATCCTGTCATGGCGTACGCGCATACTGCACTCATCGGCGGTTAAGAAGTACCGCACGGCCCACCGGCCAAGCCGGTGGCTCAGACTGAATGCATTGGAGAGTACGCAAATGATGAATCGCAACCTGATGGGTGT
>JAYROM010000038.1:0-4797 GCA_041911695.1 Aeromonadaceae bacterium | reverse complement strand
TTGCCTTTTCGATGAATGGCATCATCGCCGCCTCCGCCACCGCCGCCGCGCTGGATGCGGTGCCGTCGCTGGCCGGCTCTGCCTCAGCGCTAATTGGCTCGCTACAATATGGCAGCGGGATTGTCTCGTCGCTGCTGCTGGCGTTCTTTAGTGACGGAACACCGAGGACCATGACCTGGATTATGGCGCTGTTTATCGTCGCCAGTTTTGCTGTGGTGGCCACGGTGAAACGTGTGCCTGCCTAACGACTACCCGATGAGTCAGTCCCGACAAGGCCCCTCAGCGTTAACGGCGTGGCAACTGGCGCAGCAGGTGCCGCATTTGCCGCAAGGCTTGGGTGGCATCCTGTTGTCCATACCGGGCGGCGACAAACTGCGCGCTCAGGGCCTGCATGGTTTGCCACGCTGGTGTCGGCAGTGCTTGCAGGCGTTGCAGATACTGTTGCGGTGTCTCTTGCCGGGTGCGCGAGATGCCGTAGACCCGCTCGATTCGGGCGCATGCCGCCAGATAGGTCGCCAACAGCTTGTCTTTGGGTTGCCGGTGGCGACGCCACCAGCCTGGTAGCAAGGCCAGCAGCAGGGTGAGCAGCAGCCCGCCCAGCATCAGGCCGGCACGGGCCAGCAGGTTGTTGCCGTTGAGCGCGGCCAGCCACTGCGCCTGGCGCTGGTTGTCATAGTTCAGTACCCAGACTGACCAGCGATAATCCACCTCGGTCAGCCACTGGTGCACCCGCGCCAGCAGCAGGGTATGGCTATAACTGGCCAGATTAAACGGATCGCGCAACCGCGTCTCGCTGGCTGGCAGTAACTGGTCCAGATTCACCTCGGCGCGATCTGGCGCCACCATCAGCGTCGGATCAATCCGCTGCCAGCGCCCCTGCAACCAGACCTCGACCCAGGCATGGGCATTGAACTGGTAGACGCTGACAAACTCGCCGGATGGATCGACCTCGCCGCCCAGATAACCGGTCACCACCCGGGCCGGTAACCCGGCGCGGCGCAACATATAGGTCAGCGCCCCCGCGAAGTGGGCACAAAACCCACGCCGGGTGCCGAACAGCAGATCATCAATCTGGTCCCGTCCCGGCAAGGCCGGCGGATTCAATGTGTAGACAAAACCGTTATCGGCAAAATAGCGCAGCATCGCCTGGACCAGATCCGCATCCTGCGGATGGGAGAGACGCAATGCATCAACCAAGGCATCGGTCTGCGGATTGATACCACCCGGGAGCGCCAGATCCTGCTGCCGTTGCCAGCGCGACGGCGCGCCGCGCGTGGCGGCTTGCGGATAGTACTGCAAGCTGATCTGCCGCTTCTGCTGCAACCGGCGCAGCGCATACAGGGTGCCGTTGCCGGTCAGCAACACATCACTGTCTTGCGGCTGGGAATAATCCAGCGCGAACAACCAATGCCGCTGCGTCGGCTCGACAATCAGGTTGTAGTGCCAGCTTGGCCCCTGCCAGCTGAAAGAGGACAACGCGGACGGCGGCCGTGCGCCACCCGCAGTAGCTACCCGCCCGGCGGGCAGGTATGCCGGCAGAGCATCGAGTGTCGCCGCCGGCACTGACCAGCGCACACCATCAAACTGCTCCAGCACCAGTGCGCGCCAGTAGAGTTGCGATACCGCCGGCATCGGCCCGGCAAACCGCGCACGAAAGGCCAGATCGCTGGAGCGCGATAGCTCGGCCACCTCGCCCGGCGCCATGGTTTCCGACAGGCCGGTCGTCGCTTTTTTCACATCCGGCATCCGCCACATCGGCCCCAGATGCGGTAACAGCAGGAACTGGCAGACCAGTAGCGGTAACGACAACAGCCCCAGGCGCCCGACCACCCTACCCTGCTCCCGCCAGCCGGAGAGCTGGAAAATCGACAGCAGCGCCAAGGTATTCAGGAAGACGACGCCGGCCATCAACAGGGTAAATAGCAGGCTCTGGCGGTAGATAAAGGTCAGCGCACAGAGAAAGAACAACGAGATTGCATGCCAGCCCAGATGGCGGGTGCTGCCAAACTCCAGAAACTTGAGCGTACAGCCGAGCACCAGCAGGTTGAGCATCGCCGGTAAAAAGCCCTGCTGCCGCCACAGAATAGCGAGTGCGGCAATCCCGCCCAGTGCCAGCAGATTGATCAGCCATGCCGGTGGCGGCACGGCTTGCCACACCGTGATGCGATAGCGCCATAACAGGGTCAATACCGCACAGGCATAGATGGCCGGATGCAACTCGTTAAACAGGGAGATCGTCAGTAACAGATAACTGAGTGTCAGCCAGCACAGGGTCAGTAACGGCCCGCGCAGGGCCAGGGTGACGGCCTCGTTCCGCGACATATCCCGTTTAGGCAACATATTCCGCTTAGGCAACATAGAGCGCCAGCGCCGTCAGGCAATGTAGATGATGGTCTGGGCCGTTACCCGGCGGGACCTGTACCGTCCCGAGGTCGAGCGCATAGCGTGCCTGCACCCGCTCCAGTTGCGCCAACTGGAAAGCCAGTTTAGACAACCGCTCCTCGATATCTTCGCCTGACACCTGCCCCAGGCTGAGCAGGCAACTGGCCGGCACCGTGGTCGCGAACTCCTTGCTGATCAACCCGCGCCCGCGTGCGACCTGTTTCCAGGCGACTTGCGATAACGACTCGCCACTGCGATAAGGGCGCAACCCCTGCATCTCGTCCTGGCCACGGCGCAGTTGCCGGGTCAACACACCGCCCTCCTCCTGCGGGCTGGCCAGCGCCGCCCAGTCGATCTCGCAGATCTGTAGCCGCGGATAGATCACCGCCTCCTGTCCGGTATCCAGCAATGTCCAGCAGGTGAGCAAACCCAACGGCCACTGACTGGACAGGCGTACGCGCGGTGGTGTCAACCGTCCGCGGACCGGCCGGGTATAGAGCAGTTGCAATCGTTCGCCGCCATGCAGGCTGGCCAGTTGATCCGCCACGGCACCGGGTGCCGAGAGTTGTAGATCATAGCGCTGGCGTGTTGAAGCCAGTTGCAGCGGAAACGCCGCCGGTTCACCGGCATGACCCGACTGCGGCGCCTCGACCATTACCTGCAACGCGGAGAGATTGGCATGGGCCAGATAAATGCTGACCACGAACAGGCTGAACATCCAGTAAGCCAGCCCGAGCACCAGATTGTTCTGGTAGTTCGAGCCGAGCATAAAAATGGTCAGCGTCATGCCGAGATAGATCCAGCCCAGTTGCGTCGGCAAGATAAACAGGTTGCGGTGTGACAACAGATAGTGCGCTGCACGCGGAATGCGCCGGTCCAGCCAGGCTGACTGCCGGGCTTGCCAGTAGGCCCGCAGCCGGCCGCGGCTCATCGAAGCGGGTCCACCCGCCCGAGCAGGCTTTGGCTGAGCTGGTGCCGTCGTCCGCCCGATTGGGTCTGATGACGCATCCGGTGCTCGGCCACGGCACCGAATACCTCCTGGATATCATCCGGCAATACATGGTCGCGGCCGGCCATATAGGCCCAGGCCTGTGCAGCCGCCATCAGGGCCTGACTGGCGCGCGGCGACAGGGCATTGGGGACCAGTCCGGGCGTGCGGCTGGTCTCGACCAGATCAAGCAGATAATCTAGCGCCGCATCGGCCACCCGCACCTGTGCTACCGCGGCTTGCATCTGCAGCAGTTCGCCCGCCGCCAGCTGGGCGTGCAGGGCGGGACGCGCGGTTTGTAACAACATCCTTTTTTCAGTTTCCCGTCCGGGATAGCCCAGTGACAGGCACATCAGGAAGCGATCCAGCTGCGACTCCGGCAGCGGATAGGTACCCGCCTGGTCTTGCGGATTTTGTGTGGCGATAACAAAAAACGGCGCCGGCAACAGCCGCGTCTGGCGGTCGATACTGACCTGCCGCTCGGCCATCGCCTCCAGCAGGGCACTCTGGGTACGCGGACTGCCGCGGTTGATCTCGTCGGCCAGCAGCACCTGGGTGAACACCGGGCCCGGATGAAACACAAACTCGCGCTGCTGCTCGAACACCGACACCCCCAGCAGATCGGCCGGCAACATATCGGAGGTGAACTGTACGCGCTGGTAATCCAGCCCCAGCAGGGTCGCCAGCCCCTGTGCCAGCGTGGTCTTGCCCATGCCGGGCAAATCCTCCAGCAACAGATGGCCACGCGCCAGCACACAGCACAGGGCAAGGCGGATCTCCCGCTCTTTGCCCAGAATCAGTTGCCCTAATGCTGCAACCAGCCGGTCAACCACTACCTGCATCGTCTTCCTGTCTCCCCTGTACGCCGGCCGCGGTTATTGAATGCCGGCAGCCGACAACTCGGCAACGTATTGTTTGTCCACCCGGAAGATATGATCAATCAGCCAGTTCCTCAAAAACATGATGATCTCGTGGGAGACACTCTCGGCCCCCTGATCCTGCTCATAGCGACGCAGCAACTGACCGAGGTCGTCCAGCAGTTTCTGGTGTGTTTTCTGATGCCCCGCCAGATCCGAATAGCCCGCCAACTTCATCAGCGCCTCTTCATCCGACAGATGCTGCCGGGCCAGCCCGACCAGTTTGTCGAGGGCCGGTTTCGCCACTGCCGCGCCTTGGCCGGTATTGATGGCATGGTAGAAATTATTCATCGCCTCGAACAGCCCTTTATGCTGGCTATCGACCTCGCGGATACCGACCGCAAACGCCGTGCTCCACTGGACGATATCGCGTTTATCAATCTCGTCCTGCTTCTCCATTTGATAGGTGGTGTGGAACTGGTGGCCGAGCAGGTCAATTTCCTGATTGGCATAATGCACCTGCATGGCCTGGCGCGAACTGTCCTGCGCCATCCGCAAGGTCGGGTGGGC
>JAYROM010000037.1:0-40702 GCA_041911695.1 Aeromonadaceae bacterium | reverse complement strand
CGTACGCGTCAAGCGTCAGGGCAAGCACGAGTTCAACTCGATTGATGTCGAGCGCTATGTCGGCGGCGGGCTGAACCAGAACCATGTCACCGGTGGCGTGCGCCTGAAGAGGCCGGATCTGCAGATCAATCTGGAGATTGATGACGAGTACCTGTATCTGGTCACCGCCATCCATCCGGGGCAGGGCGGTTATCCGCTGTCTACCCAGGAAGATGTGCTCAGCCTGATCTCCGGCGGTTTTGACTCCGGTGTCTCCTCCTGGCAGTTCATTCGTCGTGGCAGCCGCGTGCACTACTGCTTCTTCAACCTGGGGGGGGCCGCGCACGAGGTCGGTGTCAAACAGGTGGCCTACTACCTGTGGAACCGTTTCGGCAGTTCGCACAAGGTCAAGTTCCTGGCTGTGCCGTTCGAGCCGGTGGTCGCCGAGATCCTGGAAAAGATCGACAACGGCCATATGGGCGTGGTGCTCAAGCGCATGATGATGCGTGTCGCCGCCAACCTGGCAGACCGGATGAACGTGGAAGCCTTGGTCACCGGTGAGAGCCTGGGCCAGGTCTCCAGCCAGACGCTGACCAACCTGTCGGTGATTGACCGCGTGACCGATACCCTGATCCTGCGTCCGCTGATCACCAGCGACAAGCAGGATATCGTCGACACCGCGCGCCGCATCGGCACGCTGGAGTTCGCCGAGACCATGCCGGAGTATTGTGGCGTGATCTCTAATCGGCCGACCGTCAAGGCGCAGATGGACAAGGTGCTGGAAGAGGAGGCCAAGTTCGATTTCGGTATTCTCGAGCAGGTGATCGCCGCGACGCGCTGGATGGATATCCGCGATATCGCTAACGAAACCAGCGAGAAGGTGGAAGAGGTCGAGACCGTCCAGGCGCTGGGCGATAACGAGGTGATTCTGGATATCCGCTCGCCGGATGACCATGAAGAGCGTCCATTTGCCGTGCCGGGCCATGAGGTCCAGCATGTGCCGTTCTACAAACTGGCGACCGTGTTCGGCGATCTGGATCAGGGCAAGACCTATCTGCTGTATTGCGACCGCGGGGTGATGAGTAAGCTGCAGGCGCTCTATCTCAAGGAGAAGGGCTTCAGCAACGTCAAGGTTTACCGTCACCAGGCGTAAGCGCTTGGCGCAGATCGGCAAATATGAAAACGGGGGCTGCCAGTGCAGCCCCCGTTTTTTTGCTGAGGTGGCGCACCTTCTGCAGCGCACATTTCTTCCGTTTCGCTGCTTTCTTCAGCTTCGTTCGATACCCGACCGCCTTGCGCCAGCGCAAGGCGGGACCGATCCCATGCTACGATTTTCTTGTTATGTGATTTTGATCACTCTTTATGCTGGAGGTGTTGGCTGTTTAATTGTGATTTGCATCACAAAAGTCGGCCACGGACGGCAAAAAATTAACAAAACTGCAAACAGAAGTGTGATTTAGATCACTAGGAAAAGGAAGGAAAACGGAGGAAAGGTGATAGGAATCGCAAAAAAAACCCGTTATCAGCGCTGCGTACGGGCGGAGTGATACAGTGACTGCGTACTAACTAGGCACACACAGGTTCGGCAAAACCTGACTGCCACCACTTCAACCTTCAACAAGGCTTCAAACGGGGTGCCGCTATGCTATCACCAGAGACCAGGGTCAAGATACAGAATTTTGGCCGCTTCCTTTCCAACATGGTTATGCCGAACATCGGCGCGTTTATCGCGTGGGGGTTCCTGACCGCACTGTTTATTCCGACCGGCTGGTTGCCGAATGAGACGCTGGCCAAGATGGTCGGCCCGATGATCACCTATCTGCTGCCCCTGCTGATCGGTTATACCGGCGGTAAGCTGGTTGGTGGCGAACGTGGCGGGGTCGTTGGTGCTGTGACCACCATGGGTGTGGTGGTCGGCGCCGATATCCCGATGTTCATGGGCGCCATGATGGTTGGCCCGCTGGGCGGCTGGGCGATCAAGCGCTTCGATCGTGCCATTGATGGCAAGGTCAAGAGCGGCTTCGAGATGCTGGTCAACAACTTCTCCGCCGGTATCATCGGTATGTTGCTGGCGATTCTGGCGTTCATGCTGATTGGTCCGTTCGTCAAGATCCTGTCCGGCTTCCTGGCGGCTGGCGTGAACGTGCTGGTCACCAACCACCTGTTGCCGCTGACCTCGATCTTCGTCGAGCCGGCCAAGATCCTGTTCCTGAACAACGCCATCAACCACGGTATCTTCTCGCCGCTGGGTATCCAGCAGGCCACCGAGCATGGCAAGTCGATCTTCTTCCTGATCGAAGCCAACCCGGGTCCGGGTATGGGTATCCTGCTGGCCTACATGATGTTTGGCCGTGGTAATGCCCGCCAGTCCGCCGCCGGTGCCTCCATCATCCACTTCCTGGGCGGTATCCACGAAATCTACTTCCCGTATGTGCTGATGAATCCGCGTCTGATCCTGGCCGTTATCGCCGGCGGGATGACCGGTGTGTTCACCCTGACCTTGTTCAACGCCGGTCTGGTTTCCCCGGCCTCTCCGGGCTCCATCTTCGCCGTGCTGCTGATGACGCCGAAGGACTCCATCGTGGGTGTACTGAGTGCCATCGTCGCCGCTGGCGGTGTCTCCTTCGTGGTCGCCTCCTTCTTCCTGCGTGTGCAGAAGACCGCTGATGACAGCGATGAAGGGCTGGAAGGTGCTACCCGCAAGATGAAAGAGATGAAGGCTGCGGGTAAGGGTGCGCCGGCTGCGGCCGCTACCGCAACCCGTGCTGCTATCTCCGCCAACGATCCAGAAGCGTTCCTGAATGTGAAGAAGATTGTGGTCGCTTGCGATGCCGGCATGGGCTCCAGCGCCATGGGTGCCAGCATGCTGCGCAAGAAGGTACAAGCGGCCGGTCTGCCAATCGAAGTCACCAACCTGGCGATCAACAACCTGGACAGCTCGGCCGATGTGGTAATTACCCACCGCGATCTGACCCCGCGCGCCCTGCAACATGCGCCGGGTGCCCGTCACCTGTCGCTGGATAATTTCCTCGACAACGGTCTGTACCAGTCGCTGGTCAGCAGCCTGCAGGCTGCGAATGATGACCAGTACCACAGTCAGCGCCCGCGTGCGGTAGCGGCCAATGATGACCATTATCAGCCGACGGCCAACACCCTGTTTACCCTGAGTGCGGAACATATCCGTCTGGGCATGCAGGCCAACGATAAAGAGTCTGCCATCCGTATGGCGGGCAAGATGCTGGTGGAGGGCGGCTTCGTCGAGCCGGAATATGTGGATGCCATGCTGCAACGTGAGCAGATGGTCTCTACCTACTTGGGTGAGTCGATTGCGGTGCCGCACGGCACCATCGAGGCCAAGAACAAAGTGAAGAAAACCGGCGTGGTGATCTGCCAGTTCCCGAACGGGGTGCGTTTCGGGAGCGGCGAAGATGAGGTTGCCCGTTTGGTCATCGGTATTGCCGCGCGCAATGACGATCACCTGCATGTGATCGCCAACCTGACCAACGCGCTGGATGATCCTTCGTTAATCGAGCAGCTGGCCACCACCCGGGACACCAACCTGGTGCTGGAAATGCTCAGCGGCCACCGCGCCGCCTGATGGGGAGGCCGTGGCCCTGACGGTCACGGCCTGCTGTCCCACATCCGTTACAGATTGACAGAGGATTTATCATGAAAGCATTACATTTCGGCGCGGGGAATATCGGTCGTGGTTTCATCGGCAAGTTGCTGGCGGAGTCCGGCGCCGAGCTGACCTTTGCCGATGCCAACGACCAGCTGGTGGATCAGCTGAACCATCAGCAGACTTATCGGGTACATGTGGTCGGTGCCCAGCACCAGATTGACCAGGTCAGCAACATCGTTGCGGTGCATGCTGGCAGTGGAGAGGTGATTGACCGCATCCGCCACGCCGATTTGATCACCACGGCGGTCGGTCCGGCGATTCTGGAAAAGATAGCCACCACCATCGCCAATGGCTTGCAGCTGCGCTTTGACGATGGCAACACCCAGCCGTTGAATATCATCGCCTGTGAAAACATGGTACGCGGTACCGCCCACCTGAAGGCGGCGGTGCTGTCCCGTCTGCCGGAAGCCTACCATCAGCGTCTGGAGTCGCTGGTCGGTTTCGTTGACTCGGCGGTGGACCGAATCGTGCCGCCGGCTGCCGCCAATGATGCTGACCCACTGGAAGTGACCGTGGAGAGCTTCAGCGAGTGGATTGTTGATCGCAGCCAGTTCTGCGGCCAGATCCCGGCAGTCGATGGCATGGAGCTGACCGACAACCTGATGGCGTTTGTCGAGCGCAAGCTGTTTACCCTGAACACCGGGCACTGCATTACCGCCTATCTGGGCTCGCTGGCCGGTTACCGTACCATTCGTGAAGCAATTGCTGACGAACAGATTTGTGCCACCGTGCGCCGTGCCATGCAGCAGAGCGGTGAGGTGCTGGTGCGCCGTTACGGTTTCGACCGCGCCCTGCATCATGCCTATATCGAGAAGATTCTCGGCCGCTTTGCCAACCCGTATTTAGTTGATGAGGTCGATCGTGTCGGTCGTCAACCATTGCGCAAGCTGGGTGCGGAAGATAGGCTGATCAAACCGTTGCGTGGCACCATGGAATATGGCTTGCCGAATGACGCCCTGCTGGACGGGATTGCCGCCGCCCTGTGCTATCGCCAGGAGAGCGATCCGCAGGCGGTCGAGCTGCAGACGTCGATTGAACAGCATGGTGTCGCCGAAGCGTTGGCCCGTGCCAGTGGTCTGGCACTGACCTCGAACGAGGTGCGTGAAGTGGTACAGCGTTACCAGGCCCTGACGGCTGGCAAACAGGCGTAAACGACCAAGTAAGCAAGTGCAAGTGTAACGAGCGGGCTGCAATCCGGCGGCCCGTTTTTTCAGGTAAAGGTAGTTAACGATATTCTCACCATGAACCAAGTGACATGCGAAGACGAGGTGCTGGAGCGACTATCGGTAACCCGCGACCCCCGGGCGTTTTTCCAGGAAGTCGGAATGGTTATCGAAGAGAATGCCGATCACCTGTTACGCGGGGCCTTCCGCCAGGAAGAGTACGCCGTCAAGTATGCCATTGAGCCTCTGCTCAACCGGCAGGGCCCGCTATCGGAATTAACCGTCCGTTTGCGGCTGATGCTGGGGTTGGGGATGCTGGCGGTGGAGACCTTCGAGGATCTGGAGCGCATGATCAAACTGCGCGACTGGTTGACGCTGGATATCCGCAACTACCGGTTCTCGGACGAAGTGGTCATGCAACGCCTGAAACGCCTGCACAGTTTGCAACGCATCGGTTTACCTCCGTTACCGCCACTGGATCCGGAGTCTGATCATCAGCTCTATCTGATGCAGCTTGACCGTCAGGACCAGATGGTTCAGTCCGCGCTGCAACTGGCCGTCTCGGCCACAGTGCTGGAGCTGGCTCGCGAGAGCCCCATCTAGTCCTGGTGACTGTCACATCAGGATCTATACCGGCGTTTACCTGCTCCTGTCAGCGCCGGGGGAGTTTGCACACCGGCGGTCCCGCCGGTGTTTTTTCGACTGTCCTTTCCTTGTCGCTTAGGCGCGTCCGACCAGCATGCCGCTGGCCACCTTGTCGGCAATCCCTTGACCTTCCAGCACCGCCACCGCCGCCAGCGCAAACGCCACCGCAGTGGCTGGCCCCTGCGAAGTGATCAGCTTTTCACCATAGTCGACCACCACCGGCTGGTTGACATAACCGTTGGCCGGCAACTTGCTTTCGGTGCCCGGATAGCCGGTCACCTTGGCCGGACCAATCAGATCATGATGGGCCAGCACCAGGGCCGGTGCCGCGCAGATGGCAGCGCGCCAGGCGTGCTTGGCACGTTGGGCGCGCAGTAACTCGATCAATAGCGGCGTATCGCGCAGATGTTCGGCGCCCGGTAGTCCACCGGGGAGCAGGATCAGATCAAACGGCTGCTGCGCGGTCTCCTCCAGCAGGCAGTCGGCCACCAGTTTGGCACCGCGCGAAGCGGTGATCTGTAAGCGGCCCTGCGGGCAAGCCGAGGCGACGGTGACCTGGATACCGCCACGGACCAGGGTATCGATACTGGCGATGGCTTCGAGCTCTTCGCAGCCGGGGGCGATAACAACCAGTGCACTGTGTGTCATAACAGCTCCTTATGCTTGATGGCGTCATATAACTGCTGATGGCGGGGGAGAGTTATCCCGGCCTCTTGTGCGGTGCGCAGTAGATAGCCGGTGATGTAGTCGATTTCGGTGGGGCGTCCGGCGGCCAAATCCTGCTGCATCGATGAGTAGTTCTCTGCGGTGGCGCGTAGCACCTGCCAGACGCGATGCAACCAATGTTCGGCCTCATGGTGCAACCCCTGATGGGCGAGTAGTGGCAGTAGTTCGTTGCACAGCGGTTCGAGTTCGGCAGCTTGATCCAGCAGGGCGCCGTTGCGCACATTTTGCAATGCGGTCAGCGGGTTGATCAGCGCGTTGATCACCAGTTTTTCCCATTGCCGGCTGGCGATATCGTCGCTCCAGGCGGCATGTGGCAGGGCATGGGCCAGCAACGGAACGATTGCTTGCCACGGCCGCGCGGCGGCGTTGCCGGCGCCAATCCAGGTTTCGCCGGCGCCGGTGTGATGCAGCCGGCCGGCGGCATCGCGCAAGGCGGCATTGCTGGTGATGCCGAGCAGCAGCGGGTGGCCGGGGAAGGCGCGCTCGACCCAGCCAGCGGTGCCCATGCCGTTGTGCAGCAGCAGGATCGGGGTGGTGATCGGTAACCGGCCGATTAACGGTTCTAGCGCGGGTTGGACCGCGTAGGCCTTGGTGGTGACCAGCAGGCATTCAATCTGCGCCGCCTGCTCGACGCCCCAGCGCTGCGGGGTAAAGGTATGCGGCTGTTGTGTCCGGTCGAGCCAGGTCAGGCTGTCAGGCTGGTCGCGGCTGGAAGGCCGGGTACGCAATAGACTGACCGTCAGCCCGGACTGCTGTAACAGGCCGGCGAGGACGCTGCCCAGCGCGCCATCACCCAATAGGGTCCAGATTTTGGGAGGCATAGACATGACAAAATTCCAGCGTTAGGTCACGCGATCATCCCCGGCGTCGTCATGGCCGTCGCTTGGGCGGATGCCGCTTTTCTGCTACATTATGGGCCCTTTACCGCCCAACCACACAGGACGAGAGCATGCCCTCTTTTGATATTGTTTCTGAAGTCGCCATGAATGAGGTCCAGAACGCTGTCGAGAATGCCAACCGCGAACTGCAGACCCGTTTCGACTTCCGTGGTGTCGACGCCTCCTTTGAACTGGTCAAAGAAGAGATCAAGCTGGCCGCCGACGCCGATTTCCAGCTCAAGCAGATGATGGACATCCTGCGCGACAAACTGATCAAGCGCAACATCGAGTCCACCAGTCTGGATGCCGGGGAACCGGAGCACTCCGGTCGTCGCTACCTGATGACGGTCAGCATTCGCCAGGGGATCGACAAGGAGATGGCCAAGAAGCTGGTCAAGCTGATCAAGGATGGCAAGCTCAAGGTGCAGGCGGCGATCCAGGGCGATGAGGTCCGGGTCACCGGCAAGAAGCGCGATGACCTGCAAGAGGCGATTGCCCTGATCCGCGGTGCCGATCTGGGCCAGCCGTTCCAGTTCACCAACTTCCGCGACTAACGACGACCTTGACGGTCGGGAGGGTGTGGCGAATGCCGCACCAATAACAAGGGCAGCCATCGGGCTGCCCTTGTGTTATCAGCGAGAACCGCTGTGCGCTCAGGCGGCGTCGCGGCGCGGGATCTCGGCCAGCAGGCGGGTCAGCAGCTGCCAGAAACGCTCGACTGCCGGGATATGGACCTTCTCGTCCGGCGAGTGGGCGCCTTGGATGGTCGGCCCAAAGGAGACCATATCCCAGTGCGGGTAGGAGGCCTTGAACAAGCCACACTCCAGCCCGGCATGGATCACCATGATATGCGGCGCGCTGCCGAACAGCTGTTCGTGGGTGGCGCGCAGCTGATGCATGATCGGCGAATGCGGATCAGGGGCCCAGCCCGGATAGGCACCGGCCAGCTCGATCTCGGCACCCGCCAGGGTGAATAGCTGGCTGACCATCTGTTCAACATGACGGCGCCCGGCATCATTCAGCGAGCGGATCAGACACTGGATAAACACGCTGTGGCCTTCGGTGCGGATCACCCCCAGGTTGGTCGAGGTTTCGACCACGCCGGTGATCGCCTGGCTCATGCGGATCACGCCATTCGGACAGGCGATCAACGCAGCCAGCAGGCGACGCTGGGTATCGGCATCCAGCACCTCGGCCGGGATGGCACAAGGTTCCAGGGTGATCTGCAGGTTGGCATCAATCTCCAGCAGTTCGCGCTGGAGTGCGGCGATGGCCGGTGCCAGCTGTGCTGGCAGGGCGGCGGCATCGTCGTCATTGAGCACAATGACCGCTTCGGCTTCACGCGGGATGGCGTTGCGCAGAGTGCCGCCGCTCAGGCTGGCCAGCGCAAACGGGGTGAATTCGGCCGTGGTGGTCAGCAGACGGGCCAGCAGCTGGTTGGCGTTGCCACGTCCTTGATGAATGTTGACCCCGGAGTGACCGCCTCGCAGCCCCTTGATCGCCAGCCGCAGGGCCACCTGGTCAGCAGCAACGGCTTGCGGCTGGAAGTGGAAGCGCGCGGTGGCATCAATGCCGCCAGCACAGCCCATATAGACTTCGCCATCCTGTTCCGAGTCGGTGTTAAGCAGGATCTCGCCCTGCAACAGACCCGGTGCCAGATTGAACGCCCCGGTCATGCCGGCCTCTTCATCAATGGTCAACAGCACTTCCAGCGGACCGTGCTGCAGGGTGTTGTCGGCGAGCACCGCCAGACAAGCGGCGGCGCCAATGCCGTTGTCGGCCCCCAGCGTGGTCCCGGTGGCGCGTACCCATTCGCCATCAATACGTGGCCGAATCGGATCGCGGGTAAAGTCGTGGCCGCTGTCGGCATTGGCCTGCGGCACCATGTCCAGGTGCGCCTGCAGGATCACGCCCTTGCGATCTTCCATGCCTGGCGTGGCGGGTTTACGCAGGATCAGGTTGCCCACCGCATCACTGTCTACCGAGATGTGTTGCTCGACCGCCCAGTTGCGGATCCAGCTGCACAGTGCGGCTTCATGTTTTGACGGATGGGGAATGGAACAGATGGTATCGAAAAAACGCCACAGCAAGGTGGGGGAGAGTTGGCTCAGTTCGCTCACACCGGACTCCTGTAAAATGGGAAAGGGAGCATCACTGCCGTATGCTACTTGAGAGCGGCAATGATGTCAGCTTGTGCCACGTGAGCGGGATAATGAATCGCAGATAAACAGAAATATAGAAGAGTCCTCCGCAGCGATTCCCCGACACCAGGCCGAGCGGCGGTGGCCCGGTTTTGCCCCGAGAGCGCCCATCACCTGGGTGCCTTGCCCTGTCCTGGTGCGTGTCTGGCGACCGCGACCGGGCGCACCAATCAAGCCAAAGTGTGACATGTAGAGACCACTGTGGTGTCACTGGACGCTGCTGGTGGACAGGAATGCGACGCGGAAACGTTTTCCTGTGATCCTTATCGGTAATCCTCTGGCATCCCTGTCAGCCGATCTTTATAATTCGCCCGGTTTTTGCATAGGGCTTACCTTGCGTATGTCCAGGATGAAACCCTGAATTATTGCGGCGGACTCCCGTCTTGCGTAAACGTTTATCTGTGATGGCAAACGTTTATGCTGACCGGTGCTGCTGGTTTGACCGTGAGGCCGCTATTGGTAGCTGCATCAGGATTGTTCAATTACTCTCCAAGGAACTGAGAATCCATGTTAGAAAAACTGTTCAAACTGTCGGAACACAACACCAGTGTCCGCACCGAGGTATTGGCCGGGATGACCACCTTCCTGACCATGGCCTACATCATTTTTGTTAACCCGGGTATCCTCGGGCAGACCGGCATGGATCATGGCGCCGTATTTGTTGCCACCTGTCTGGCCTCCGCCTTCGGTTGCTTCGTCATGGGCCTGTACGCCAACTATCCGGTAGCGCAGGCACCGGGCATGGGCCTGAACGCCTTCTTTACCTTTGGCGTGGTCATGGGCATGGGTTACAGCTGGCAGGTAGCACTGGGCGCGGTGTTTATCTCCGGCCTGGCCTTCCTGGCATTGAGCGCGTTCAAGGTGCGGGAATGGATCGTCAACTCCATTCCGAACAGCCTGCGTATCGGTATCGGTGCCGGTATCGGCCTGTTCCTGGCGCTGATCGCGGTAAAGAATGCCGGTATCGTCGTCGCTAACCCGGCCACTATTGTTGGTCTGGGCAAGCTGACCACCCTGCAACCGGCCCTGGCCGTGCTCGGTTTCTTCCTGATCATCGCCCTGTCGCATCGTGGCGTGAAGGGTGCGGTGCTGTACTCCATCCTGATCATCACTGCGCTGGGTCTGGCGTTGGGTGATGTCAAGTTCACCGGTGTGGTCTCCATGCCGCCGAGCCTGGCTCCGACCTTCCTGCAACTCGATCTGACCAGTGGCTTCACGACCGCAGCCGGCACCTTCAATGTGGCCATGCTGTCGGTGGTCTTTGCCTTCCTGTTCGTCATCCTGTTTGACACCTCGGGCACCCTGATTGCCGTGGCCGACAAGGCCGGCATGCTGGACAAGCAGGGTCGCCTGCCGCGTCTGGGCAAGGCGCTGATGTCGGATGCCCTGTCGACGGTCGCTGGCGCCCTGCTGGGTACCTCTTCGACCACCAGCTACATCGAAAGTGCTTCCGGTGTGGCAGCAGGTGGCCGTACCGGTCTGACTGCCGTCACCGTCGGCGTGCTGTTCCTGCTGGCACTGTTCCTGTCGCCGCTGGCCGGCATGGTCCCGGCTTACGCCACGGCGGGCGCCCTGTTCTACGTGGCCATCCTGATGATGTCCTCGCTGGCCAAGGTGGATTGGGATGATCTGACTGAAGCGGCACCGGTCGCCGTGGTCACCCTGATGATGCCGTTGTCCTACTCTATCGCACACGGTATCGAACTGGGCTTTGTGGCTTACACCGCCATCAAGGTACTGAGCGGTCGTGCCAAGGATGTCAGCGTCAGCGTATGGGTGCTGTCGGTCCTGTTCCTGGCACATATCGTCCTCGGCGGTTAATCGACGCCTTGCCAAGCAGCCGCTCCGAATTCGGGGCGGCTTTTTTTCATGCTGTAAGCGGGAAGCATCAACTGCAACCTTGTCGAAACAGCGATGAAAATGAGCGCGGGATATTCGCAATCACCTTGCAGGCAAGGTATGATGCGACGCCATGTGTACAGCAGGGACATGGCTGTCTCCCCCCGCTCTGTACCGGCACCGTCTGACGATGGTGCACCGAATTTGCGAACCCGCTCCACTACTGTTCGTATGCTGCCGATACCCGGTATGGCAACTCGTCTTCACGAGTGGCCAGTGCTATTTAATTTGACATGGTTGATACATCGATGAGTGATAAAAAATTCTACGTCTCGTGGGACAATCTGCAACGTGAAGCCCGCCGTCTGGCCCGCCGTCAGCTGCCGGCCTCCCAATGGAAAGGTATCATCGCTGTCAGCCGTGGTGGTCTGGTGCCGGCTGCCCTGATGGCGCGTGAGTTGGGTATCCGTTTCGTCGATACCATCTGCATCTCCAGCTATGACCATGACAGCCAGCGTGACCTGCATGTGCTGAAGAAGGTGGAAGGCGATGGTGAGGGTTTCCTGATTGTTGATGACCTGGTCGACAGCGGTAACACCGCGCGTGTGATCCGTCAGCTCTACCCGAAGGGCAAGTTCATCACCGTCTTCGCCAAGCCGAAGGGTGAGGCCCTGGTGGACGACTTTGAAGTCAGCATCCCGCAGGACACCTGGATCGAACAGCCGTGGGATATGGCGCTGTCGTTCGTGCCGCCGCTGTGCGATGGCGAAGAGAACGCTTAACCAGCGCTGAAGAAAAGTCATTTCGACCCGTTTTGACGTCAAGGCTCCCAAGTGGAGCCTTTTCTTTTAGTGGCGGGATCACTTAACCTTAGTGCGAGCAAGCCTTTTTCTATCAAGTGATACAACCCTTATGATGATGCAGCAATCCGGTGAAAACCTGAGCGAGAAATTGTTCAGCCAGGTCCGCAAGGTGCAGGAAACCTCGACCATCTCCAACTCAGTGGATGTTTTGCCAACCACCGAAGAGGAACAGGATTTGATGGAGGGGGTCTCCTCTCCGGCCTGGTTTCGCGTCTTGCGCCGTGCGTTCTGGATCTGGGGCGGGGCGGATGCCATTGAGCTGGAAGATGCCTTCTCGCATATGGCCAGCGCCCAGTCGCCACGCAGCCGTCCTGAGCGTCTGGATACGGTGGTCGGTTTCGTGCCCGGTAACTGGATTTACGAATTCAGCCAGTTGGGCGGTGACTACATGCGCCAGGGGCGCAATCTGGAAGATGCCGGTTACCAGGATGCCGCGCGCACGGCCTATCTGCGTGCCTCGCGTTACTACTCGATAGCCAGTTATCCACATTTGCGTGGTGATGAACTGGCCGAACAGGCACAGTTGCAGGGTAACATCGCCTATCGTGAGGCCGGTCGTTTGTTGCCGGTACCGCTCAAGGTGTTGAAGATCCCGTTCCGCAGCAAGGAGATCACCGGTTACCTGCATCTGCCCACCACCGACCATCCAGTGCCGGTGGTGATGGTCAGTGGCAGCATTGATACCCTGCAGATCGACTTTATCCGCCTGTACGAGCAGTATCTGGCGCCAAGCGGAATCGGCATGCTGACGCTGGATATGCCGGGCATCGGCTATGCCAGCCAGTTTCCGCTGGTGCAGGACACCAGTCGCTTGCACCAGGCGGCGCTGCAATATCTGCGTGACGAGGTGCCATGGGTCGACAACCAGCGTATCGGCATGGTCGGTATGCGTCTGGGGGGGAATGTGGCCACCCGACTGGCGTTTCTCGAGCCGATGCATCTCAAGGCGATCGCCTGTATCGGGCCCGGGTTACATCAGTTTTTTGTCGATGCCGAGCTGTTTAACAAATCGCCGTCCATGCTGCGCGCCTCGCTGGCCAATCGTCTGGGTGAGGATGCGCGCGATTGGGCGTTGTTGCAGCCGCAATGCCAGATCTTCTCGCTGAAAAAACAGGGGCTGATTGGCGGTAGCCGGACCCGGGTGCCGATTCTCAGCATCGGCCATCGGCGTGACTTTATCTGTCCGGAGGCGGATATCCGGGCCTTGGCCTCTGCCAGCCATAATGGCAAGGCGATGGTGCTGGATAAATTGCCGGTATTGGAGGTCTATGACGTGGCTTTACGCGAAACTTGTGACTGGCTGAAGCTTCATTTTAACCTTTAGTCGCTAAAGTATCGGGGTCAATTGGCTTCGGAGGCCCGGTTTACGGGTCTTCTCTCTGGTAAGGAGTGTCTATGACCCAAGCAATTGCTCACCGTCAGCTGATTAAAGAGTTCATGGCGTTGGGCCCCTATCTGCGAGCCGAGCAATCGGAACCCGGCCGCTATTTCTTCGATTGTCTGGCCAGCTGCCTGAATTTCAATGCCGCCCCCGACCGCCGTGAGTTCTGGGGCTGGTGGCTGGTGCTGGAGCGCTGCGAAGGCGGGTTTGTGCTACAGAGTGAACAGGGACTGTTCAGCCGCGACGGCCTGTGGCTGAGTCGCCAGCCGACCGGTGCCGCCGAACCCCAGGTAGCGCAAACTCATGCCAGTTTCATGCAGGCCCTGCAGGCCTTGCTGGAGGGGTGGCAGCTGCAACTCTATGCACCGGATGTCACCGAGGACAGTGCGACCTCGGCCGCCTGATCACCGGTTTTCCCGTGTAGACCTGCAGGTAAGGGGCGCTGATTTTTGCTGCGGTGCCCGTTGCAGGCGGCCAATCACCTCGGTATAAAGTAAGGCCCTTGCCTTGCAGAGCCTTCTTGTTTATGGAAAAGAAAACCTTGGTGGTCAAGCTGGGTACCAGCATCCTGACCGGGGGTACCCGGCGGATTGACCGTGCGCATATGGTCGAGCTGGTACGCCAGTTGGCGCAATTGCACCGTGACGGCCACCATGTGGTGGTGGTCACCTCCGGCGCCATTGCGGCGGGTCGTGAGCTGCTTGGCCATCCGGCACTGCCTCCGACCATGGCCAACAAGCAGATGCTGGCGGCGGTCGGCCAGAGCCATCTGATCCAGATCTGGCAGCGCCTGTTTGATATCTATGACGTGCATGTCGGTCAGATCCTGCTGACCCGTGCCGATCTTGAGGATCGCGAACGCTACCTGAATGCGCGCGATACCCTGAACACCTTGCTGGCACACCGTATTATCCCGGTGATCAACGAGAACGATGCGGTGGCGACGGCGGAAATCAAGGTGGGTGACAACGACAACCTGTCGGCCCGCGCCGCGATTCTGGCCGATGCCGATCTGCTGATCCTGCTCACCGACCAGCAAGGGCTGTTTACTGCGGATCCTCGCTCGGTGCCGGATGCTCGCTTGATCGAAGAGGTCAGCGCGATCACTGATGAGCTGCGCGCCCTGGCTGGTGACAGTGTCAGTGGGCTGGGCACCGGCGGCATGGCTACCAAGCTGCAGGCGGCGGACATTGCTACCCGTTCCGGTATTGAGGTGGTGATTGCCAGCGGCAAGACCCCGGCGCTGATTGGCCGTCTGGTGAATGGCGAACGCATCGGTACCCGCTTTATTGCCCAATCCAACCCGCTGGAGTCGCGCAAGAGCTGGATCCTGGCCGGCCCACCGCCGCATGGCGAGCTGCAGGTGGATGATGGCGCGGCAAGCGCGGTGCGTCAGAAGGGCTCCAGCCTGCTGCCCAAGGGGATTGTGGCGGTGCGCGGCGAATTCGAGCGTGGCGATGCGGTGCGTATCGTCAATGGTGAGGGGCGTGAACTGGCCCGTGGCATCTGCCGCTATAATTCAGCCGATATGGGCCGGATAGCCGGCAAGCATTCTGACGAAATCGAGTCCTGTCTCGGTTATGGCTATGGTCCGGTGGCGATCCACCGTGACGATATGGTCGTGTTGTAAGGAGAAAACGCATGAGTCTGATCCGCATGGGTGAAGCGGCCCGCGCCGCCGCCTGGCAGTTGGCAGTGACGCCGACGGCCGACAAGAATGCCGCCCTGCTGGCGATGGCCAGTGAACTCGAAGCCCGCGAGGCCGAGATCCTGGCCGCCAATGCGCTGGATATTGCCGCTGCCCGCGAGGCCGGGATCGGTGAGGCGATGCTGGATCGCCTGCTGCTGAATCCGGCACGATTGGCCGGCATTGTTGCGGATGTGCGTAAGGTGGTGACGCTGGATGATCCGGTGGGCGAGGCCCTGGACAGCCGCGTGCTGGACAACGGCCTGCGCCTGTCGCGTCGCCGGGTGCCGATTGGCGTCATCGGGGTGATCTACGAAGCCCGGCCGAATGTCACCATCGACATCGCCGCGCTGTGTCTGAAAACCGGTAATGCCAGCATTCTGCGTGGCGGGCGCGAGACCTTCCACTCCAATCAGGCGCTGGTGGCGGTGATCCAGACGGCGCTGGCCAACACCGGCTTGCCGGCAGCGGCGGTGCAGTATATCGAGAGCCCGGATCGCGCACTGGTCAGCGAATTGTTACGTCTGGATCAGTATGTCGACATGATTATTCCGCGCGGCGGTGCCAACCTGCACAAGCTGTGCCGCGAACAGAGCTCGATTCCGGTGATCATTGGCGGCTTTGGCGTCAGTCACCTGTTTGTCGATGACAGTGCGGATCTGCAGCGTGCCATTGACGTGATCGACAATGCCAAGGTGCAGCGCCCGTCGGCCTGTAATGCGCTGGATACCTTGCTGGTGCATCAGGCGGTGGCGGCTGAATTCCTGCCGGCACTGGCGCAACGGATGGGTGAACGTGGCGTCAAGCTGGTGGCCGAGCCGGCGGCCTATGCGCTACTGGCCGCTGCGGGGGCGCAGGGGTTGCGTGCCGCAGAGGATGGCGATTTTGATACCGAGTGGCTGTCATTGACCCTGGGCGTCCGCGTGGTCAGCGATGTTGAGCAGGCGCTGGTGCATCTGCGTGAGCATCAGGCCTGTCACTCCGATGCCATCCTGACCAACGATCTGGCGCATGCCGAGCGGTTCGTCAACGGGGTGGATTCAGCGGCAGTATATGTCAATGCCTCAACCCGCTTTACCGACGGCGGCCAGTTTGGTCTGGGCGCCGAGGTGGCGGTGTCCACCCAGAAACTGCATGCGCGCGGCCCGATGGGACTGACCGAACTGACCAGTTACAAGTGGATTGGCCAGGGTGATTATCTGACCCGTCGTTAAGCGGTAACGCGGTTGCACCAACACGGGCTCGCCATTTGGCGGGCCCGTGTTGTTTGTGCCTCCTGCTCGCTGATTCGGGCTCACGCTTGTCGGCGGTGCGTAGTAGCATAGAGCCGATGAGCGATACCGCAGTCAGCCAGGGGGCAGGAGTGACAAGGTGCAGTGATAAGCCAGGGATGCGCTGGCAGGTGGATGACGCGTTACAGTTGGAGAGCTTGCATAGTGGCTTGGCGGAGCCACTGTTTGCCCAGATTGATCAGCATCGCGAGGCGTTGACGCAGTGGCTGGCGTGGCCGCCGCATACCCAGACGGTCGACGATGTGCGCGCCTTTATTCGCGATCAGGTGCAGCGGATGGCGTTGCGGCTGGCGCTGCCCTTTGCGGTACGCCATCACGGTGAGGTGGTCGGGGTTTGTGGCTTTAACCTGATCAGTCGTCCGCTGGGGCGGGCGGAGATGGGGTATTGGCTGGCGCCGACGCATCGCGGTGCAGGGATTATCACCCGGGCTTGCCGCTTCCTGTTTGACTACGCTTTTGTCGAGTTGGGGCTGTCGGTGGTACAGATTGCCGCGGCCACCGGTAACCAAGCGAGCCGTGCCGTCTGTGAACGGTTGGGCATGCCGCTGCATGCCGTGCAGACCCATGCTGAACAGTTGGCCCACGGTTGGGTTGACCATGCCGTCTACCGGATGACGGCCTCGCAATGGCTTGCGCTGCGGGCGCCGGCACCGGTATCGACGACGGTGGTGATCCGTCCGGCCGAGCCCCAGGATGTGAGTCCCATGGTCGACTTGTTGGCGCAACTGGGTTATCCGGACAGTGACGCTGCGCTGCAACCACGGCTGTTGCGGCTGTTGGCGCATCCGGATGCGCGGCATTGGGTGGCGGTGCGCCAAGGCGTGGTCTGTGGCCTGCTCAGCTTGCACTTTATCCCGCAACTGGCGCTGGAGGGCGATTTTGCCCGCATCAGCTATCTTTGTGTCGATGAAACGGTGCATGGCCTCGGTGTCGGACGTGCATTGATGGCCGCCGCCAGCGCGGCCGCCGAGGCGCGAGGATGTGATCGGATCGAACTCCACTGTCATCAACGGCGCACGCAGGCCCATGCGTTTTACCAGCATCTGGGGTTTGTCGATTCGCCGCGCTATTTCATGTTTCCGCTCTCCGGGGCGTAGGGTGTATAACTGAACCGTCAAGGATGACAGGCTGAACGGCGCATGTTGAAATAGGCGCTATAACCCAATTGGAGCCTGATTCATGCAAAATAGAGTGTCTGCCGATCGCCCGCAGTGGCATAGGAGGCTGCGCCAACTGGGCCTGATCCTGCTGGTGCTGGCTCCTCAGGCCGTGTTGGCCGCTCCCACAGTGCCGGTGATTCATGGCTGGGTGGAGTGGGCCACGCTGGAGCCGGATAATCTACAACTGGAAGCCAAGTTTGATACCGGGGCGGAAACCTCATCCTTGGATGCTGACCGCCTGCGCCTGAGCGAACATGATGGCAAGGAGTGGGCGACCTTTGAGCTGCAGGCTGCGCAGGATGGTCACAGCGTCACCCGCACGCTGGCTTTCCCGGTGACCCGCTGGGTACGTATCCGCAGTGCCGCCGGGCTAGACCGTCGTCCGGTAGTACGGATGCGGGTGTGTGTGGGCCACCAGGAGATCGACGCCGAGTTCTCGCTGCGTGATCGCAGCGAGATGACCTACCAGTTGCTGCTCGGCCGGCGCGCTATCTCGCTGCTCGGCCCGGTGGATGCGGGCCATACCCATCTGCTGGGTACCTGCCAGCTACCTTGAGCCGAACGTCAGGGGAGGGGACGGCGATAGATAATCTCCAGCCCATCCTCATCATCTATTTGTTCGCCGAAGCGGCTGAAGCCGTGGCGCATCGCCAGGCGGGTGGAGGGCAGGTTGTCGGGCGAGATCGACAGAATAGCGTGCCCCACCCCTTGGCTACTGGCAAAGGCCAGCATGCTTTGTAGCGCTTCGCTGGCCACCCCTTGCCGACGCCAATCGGGATAGACCTCATAGCCCAACTCGATCCCATCCGTACCCAACGCTTGCAGATAGGGGGGATTGGGCGGGGTATGAAAACCAATATGACCAATCATCTCTCCCTGCTCTGCCAGGATGATGGCGCGCAATCCCCACGGCGCATAGGCCGGATTCAGGGTTAGATCACGATGACGTAGGGCCATCAGCGTCCAGTTTTCCAGCCATTCCGCTGGTAAGGCGCATCCCAGCCAGTCAGCGGCACATTGGTGATGGGCGGCCATACACCATTGCAAGAAGCGAGGATCGAGCGCCACCAGGCGCAGACGCGGGGTTATCAAATCAGGAACAGCAGGCATCCATCTTTCCGTGAATCAGTGCAAGGCCTGTGAGCATACCGCCCGCAGGCCTTGGCTGTCAGGTTATTGTGCCGGGTTCTGTGCGCCGGCACCGGTGGTCGTGACGTAATGCCATTCACCGGGCGACGCGGGTTCAAAACGCAACTGATGGGTCAACCCTTGCGGCGCATCGTCGGCATGGTGGGAGACAAACAGGATTTGGCTGCGACCTGAGCGCATCAGGTATTCGACGAAACGCTGCACCAGCCATCGGCTGAGTGGATCCAGCCCCTGTAGTGGCTCGTCCAGAATCAGCAGGGTCGGGTGTTTGACCATGGCCCGCAGGATCAACAACAGGCGTTGCTGACCAAACGACAGCCGGTGGAAGGGGGTCTGCGCCAACGGTAGCATGCCGGCGATGTCCAGCCACTGGCGAGCCAGTCGTAACAGATCGTCACCAACCGCCTCATACAGACCAATTGAGTCGAAGAACCCCGACAACACCACATCCAGCGGCGTGGCAGAGACGCGATAGTCGAGGTGCAGTGCCGGGCTGACATAGCCAATCTGACGTTTGATATCCCAGATGGTTTCGCCACTGCCGCGCCGACGGCCAAACAGGGTGACATCGTTGCTGTAGCCTTGCGGATGATCACCGGTGACCACCGACAGCAGGGTGGACTTGCCACAGCCATTGGGGCCAAGAATGTGCCAGTGTTCGCCGGGCTGTACCGTCCAGTCCAGCCCCTTGATCAGCGGCCCCTGACCATAATCGATGGTCAAGTGACGGATCTGGATGCGTGGGCCAGGCGGAACTGGCGGCGCGGCTTGCAACGGGGCAGCGGGCAGTGCCAGATGTCGGGTCTGCTCCTGGCGCGCCAGTTGGGCGACATGCTGTTCCGCCAGTACTGTCTTGACCGCACCCAGTTGCAGTAGCTGGCCGTTGGCCAGCAGACCAAGACGGTCGGCATACGGCGGGATCTCATCGAACCGGTTGAGGATCAATACCAGCGCCTGACCGGCGGCATGCAGTTCACCGAGCAGTTGCTGCAGGGTTTCCCGTGCCTGCACATCCAGCCCGTCAAACGGTTCGTCCAGCACCAGCAGGTTGGGGCGGCTGGCCAGCGCTTGCGCCAACAGGACCTTGCGTCCTTCGCCACTGGACAGCACATGGTAAGGACGATCCAGCAGATGGGTGATGCCCAGGCGTGCGAGCAGCGCCGGCGCCACGCCATCCAGCAGGGATTGCACCGAGATCCCCGCTTCTTCCCCCTCGGCCAGGGCATCGGTATTGCGCAGTCGCCAATCCTCGGCGATCAGTTGTTGCTGACGCTCGAATGACAACAACGCTGTGGTGGGCTGTTGCACCCGTTGCCCCTCGGCCAGTGAGAGTTCGCCGCACAGCGCTCGTGCCAATAGCGTTTTACCGCTGCCGTTACTGCCGACAAAGGCGGTGCAACTGGCGGGCGCCAGTACCAGGTCACCAATTTTCAGGGTGTAGTGACGACTGATGGTAAAGCTGCAGTGTTGCCAGTTCAGCATTCAGGCCCCCTCCTGCTGCCAGGCGGCCAGATCGGGATGGGTCATGCGCGGCACAAATTCAATAATGTCGTAATGGGCGGCCCCCGCTTCGGCAAACGGATCGCGTCGTAACAGCTGCTCCAGCGCCGCTCGCGACGGCGACGTGGCCAGGATCAGACCGCCATTGCGCGGGACCAGCGGGCCGGAGAGCAGGAAATCGCCGCTGGCGTAGTGATGACTGAGAAACGCGCGGTGTGCCGGTAATAGATTTTCAATTTCGGTGAGAGGCACCAGATAGTGCAGGACGACAACAAACACATAAACCTCCGAGACAGTCGGGCGAGCCCGGTGCAGGGCGCACCGTTGAACCCGGCTGATGATGACAGAACATCTGGCTTTATATGAGCCGGATCACGCCTCGTGGTCAGTGTTCTTAACGTTTCTTTACATTTGAAAAGCGTTTCTCTCACATAAGCGAAATTTACTGCGGCTTACCCGAATCCTCCCCTCGAAAATCCAGCAATAATCAGCGCGTTCGGAACCGGTTACACCCCGTTATCCTACCGTTGGGTTGCGCCTTCTCTTCTTGTCTTACCGCTGTGTGCTCGCCTGTGCAGCGCGTCTTGACCGGTATTCCGCCAGGCGTTTCGATTTCGACCAGGCATGGTCGGACGATAGATGGCTTCCATCTGTCGTGCGCGTCACCTCAGGAGAGGGACCGCTCGCAACACTGCGTAACGTGAAGACGAAGGGAATAGACAATGAAACGTATCAGAGGATCGGTCTGCTCACTGGGCGTGGCGCTTGCGCTGGGTCTGGCGACTCAGGCGGCACAGGCGGAAGTGATGGTCCACCTGTTCCAGTGGAAATATAACGATGTCGCCAACGAGTGCGAGAATGTTCTGGCGGCCAAGGGCTATGCGGCGGTACAGATTTCACCGCCGGCAGAACATATCCAGGGGAGTTCCTGGTGGATAGTTTATCAGCCGGTTAACTACAAGAATTTCACCACCCGCTCGGGCACTGAAGCCGAATTGCGCAGCATGATTTCGCGCTGTAATGCGGTCGGGGTGAAGATCTACGCCGATGCGGTATTTAACCAACTGGCGAGTGGTACCAGCACCGGAACCGGTGGCAGCAGCTTCAACAGCAGCACCTTCACCTATCCAGCCTTTGGTTATCAGGATTTCCATCATGCCGGGGGCTTGACCGACTACTCCAACCGCACCAATGTGCAGACCGGCGCGCTGCTGGGCATGCCGGATCTGGATACCGGCTCGACCTATGTGCAGGGGCAACTTGCCACCTTCATGAAGACGCTGAGTGGGTGGGGGGTGGCCGGTTTCCGCCTGGACGCCGCCAAGCATATCGCTGCCAGTGAACTCTCCAGCATCGTCAGTCAGGCCGGTAGCCCGTTTGTCTACTCTGAAGTGATCGGTGCCAGTGGCGAGCCGGTGCAACCGTCGGAATATACCGGCTTTGGCGCGGTGACCGAGTTTGCCTACGGTACCAACCTGGCCACCCAGTTCCGCGGTCAGATCAAGAACCTGAAGACCTTCGGCGAAAGCTGGGGCCTGTTGCCCTCGGACAAGGCGGAAGTCTTTGTGGTCAACCATGACCGTGAACGCGGCCAGGGCGGCAGCGGCATGCTGACCTATAAGGACGGCTCGACCTATAACCTGGCCAACGTCTTTATGCTGGCTTGGCCGTACGGTAAGTACAAGCAGGTGATGTCCGGCTATGACTTCGGCTCCGATACCGATATGGGTGGCCCGTCCACTACGCCATGCTCTGCTGGCTCAATCTGGAACTGTGATCATCGCTGGGCCAATATCGCCAACATGACGCTGTTCAACAATGATGTTGATGGCACTGCGATGGCTAACTGGTGGGACAACGGTAACAACCAGATTGCGTTTGGCCGTGGTGCCAAGGGCTTTGTGGTCATCAACAACGAAACGGGCAGCATGACGCAGACGCTGCAAACCGGTCTGCCGGCCGGCAGTTACTGCAACATCCTGGCCGGCTCGGCACCGTGTAGTGGTAGCAATATCACCGTGAACAGCGATGGTACCGCCACCTTTACCGTGGGCGCCAAGCAGGCCGCTGCGCTGGATGTAAAGTACACCTCGGGCAGTGTGACGCCGTCAATCCGCTTCACTTCCATGTACTTCCGTGGAACGCCGAACACTTGGGGCTCGACGGCGATGACCGTGGATCCGACGACCCGAGTATGGAGTGCCGATGTCACCTTCACCGGTGCCGGGGATACCACGGGGACCCAGCGCTTCAAGTTTGACGTCTATGGTAACTGGACCGAAAACTACGGCGACACCGATGCCAACGGCATTGCGGACAAGAATAGTAGCAAGGACATCTACTTCAGCGGGGTGGGCAAATATCGCGTCACCTTCAAGGAGAGCGATCTGAGCTACAAGCTGACTGCACTGACCACCAACCAGGCGCCGGTCGCGGTGGTCACGCCGACCACCCAGACCGTCAAGCTGGGTGATAGCCTGGTGCTGGATGCCTCCGCCTCGACCGATGACAACGGGATTGCCAGCTACAGCTGGAGCACTGGCGGCACGGCGAGCAAGGAGACGGTGCTGTTCGATACCTTGGGTACCAAGGCGGTGACGGTGACCGTGACCGATGCCGATGGGCTGACCTCGAAGGCGACCGCCAACATTACTGTGGTCGATGGCTCGGTGTCTTATGTCAGCAGCTGGCCAACCATGTACTTCCGTGGCACGCCCAACAGCTGGGGCAAGACGGCGATGACGCTGGTCGCGGATAACACCTGGGAAGCCACGGTGACCTTTACCGGCGCTGCGGACAGTACCGGCGCCCAGCGCTACAAGTTTGACGTCAAGGGCGATTGGACCACCAACTTTGGTGACACCAACAAGGATGGCGTGGCGGAACAGGGTGGTGCGGACATCTACACCACGGTGATTGGCACCTACAAGGTGCAGTACAACGACATCACCGGCAAGTACAGCCTGACCAAGGTGACCACCGATGCCACCTACACCGGCAACCTGACCTCACTCTACTTCCGTGGCACACCCAACAGTTGGGGCAGCACCGCGATGAAGCTGGTAGCCAATAACGTCTGGCAGGCCACCATCACCTTTAGTGGTGCGGCGGACAGTACCGGAGCCCAGCGCTACAAGTTTGACGTGGCGGGTGACTGGAGCAAGAACTATGGTGACAGCAATGCTGACGGGACCGCTAATCTGAGTGGCTCGGACATTTATACCTCGGTTGTCGGCACCTATGTGGTGACCTTCAACGACAGTACCCTGAAGTACTCGCTGTCAGCTCAGTAATGGGCGATGGCGGTCCTTCCGCTGTTGTGGCGCCTCCGGGCGCCACTTTTTTTATCTGTGTTTTTTATCTGTGTTTTTCACGGCTGTTTTTCCGGTCGGTGTATAGTGCGGTTTTTATCGTCAAGGAGAACAGGGATGTGGCGAGTAGCGCAGGTGCTGGATCCGGCACAGGACCAGACATGGATAGCGGTGTTGGACAGTTATGCCCGGGATCCGATGGGCGGTGGCGAAGGGCTTGCTGACGAGGTGCGGGCCCGGTTGGGTGAGGCCCTGGCGGCGATTCCGGGGGCGGTGGTGTTATTGGCTTATGGCGCCCAGGGGGAACCCGTGGGTCTGGCGACGGCGTTTATGGGCTTCTCGACCTTTGCCGCCAAGCCGTTACTCAATATCCATGATCTGGCGGTATTGCCCGCCTATCGGCGGCAAGGGGTAGGGCAAGCATTGATGGATGCGTTGGCTCAGTTGGCCGGCCAGCGTGGATGTTGCAAGCTGACGCTCGAAGTCTTGTCGGAGAACCGGGCGGCCCAAGGGGCCTATCGCAAGGCGGGGTTTGCCCCGTATAGCCTCGATGAGGCGACTGGGTTGGCGCAGTTTTGGCAGAAATATCTATAAGGCGAGCGGCCGAGGCGCTTACTTTGACCAGGCCGCTTACTTTGTCCGGGCCGCTTAGTCTGTCAGGGCGTTAAGACTGGCTTAGCGATGACATCATGCGGCCGGCTTGGTGTCGGCCCGCTTGATGGCGGCGTACAGCAACGCGAGGCTTAGCAGGCAAACTGCAGCAGCGCTTCACCTTGTTGGTTGGGAATAAAGGCCAGCAAGCGATTCTTCCAACCCAGCGACCAACCGTGGCGTTCACTGGAGACTTCCAACCGGGCGCCGCGTGGTGGCCAGTCATTGTTCTGTTGCATCATTGCCGAGATGGTCAGCAGGGCCTCATCACTGCCAGGCAGCCCGAGATGCAGCATCGGCTGCTCGGTGCGACCACTGATTTCCAGCAAGGTCAACCAGCGATACCCCTCCAGCGTCACAGCGGATACCGGGGTGGCACGGGTGGTGGGTTCATGTCGATCTTCACCTGCTTCGGCCAGCAAGGGCACACTGCCCAGCGCCAGGCCTAACGCCAGATACTGCAAGGTCGATTTCATATTTCTTGAATCCAAAGTTCACATTGCTGAAATATATACTCATTTGATACCACACCGAGTGTAAATATAACTGAAACGTGAGCTCTCTCAGAAACGGACTCAATTGAGGCGAGAGAAATCCTTTTCATTCACAGACCTGAAACAATTGTCAGGATTTATGGCTAATTTTGGTGATAATCGTCTGACTGTTACCGGTTACTGACGCGTATTCTTCTGTAACGACAGGGTTGGACATTGTTTTGAACGCCTGATCTTTCATCCTGTCGCGCCTTCTTTCTTCATTTCGTCCAGGGGCACAAGCCTGGCTGGTAGCGGTGTGAGCGTTCGATCGGCCTGCCCGGGTCTGCGGCAGACGGTCTTTGGCAACACGTCTACCACCTCCGATTACAACATAATGAGGAAACTCTAGATGAAGAAACCGACCTTCAGTGCCCTGGCACTGGGGACCATGTTGGCTACCCTGTCGTCGGCGATGCCGGCCCAGGCGGGCGTCATGGTTCACCTGTTCCAATGGAAATACAACGACATTGCCCGAGAGTGCGAAACCGTGCTCGGCCCCAAGGGCTATGATGCAGTGCAGATCTCACCACCGAACGAGCATATCCAGGGCAATACCTGGTGGGCGGTGTACCAGCCGGTGGCCTACACCAAATTCACCGCGCATGGTGGCAACGAGGCGGAATTGCGCAGCATGATCCAGCGCTGTAACGCGGCCGGAGTGAAGATCTATGTCGATGCCGTGTTCAACCAGATGACCGGAAATAGCGGAGTCGGGACTGCGGGGAGTGTCTATTCCAACCGGAATTATCCTAACTTTGGCGCAAACGATTTCCATGCCCCCTGTGATCTGAATGACTACAGCAACCGCTGGCAGGTGCAGAACTGTGGCCTGCTTGGCATGCCGGACCTGAATACCGGCTCCTCCTATGTGCAGGACCAGATCGCCACCTATCTGAAGACCCTGCAGGGCTGGGGGGTGGCCGGTTTCCGTATCGACGCGGCCAAGCATATGAGTGTGTCGGATCTGGATGCCATCCTCGGCAAGGCCGGGCGGCCATTCAACTATCTGGAGGTGATCGGTGCGGCGGGCGAGCCGATTCAGCCGTCGGAGTATCTGGGACTCGGGGTGGTTACCGAGTTCAAGTACGGCACCGACCTGGCCGCCAACTTCAACGGCCAGATCAAGAACCTGAAGACACTAGGCGAGAGCTGGGGGCTGATGCCGTCCGGCAAGTCGCAGGTATTTGTGGTCAACCATGACCGCGAGCGCGGTCATGGTGGTGGCGGCATGCTGACCTACAAGAACGGTGCCCGTTACAATCTGGCCAATGTCTTTATGCTGGCCTGGCCGTACGGCGCCTACCCGCAGGTGATGTCCGGCTATGACTTCGGTTCGGATACCGATATCGGTGGACCGTCGGAGGCCGCATGCCAGACTGGCTCGAAGTGGAACTGTGACCATCGCTGGTCGAACATCGCCAACATGGTGTCGTTCCACAACGTTACCCATGATGCTACCGCCATCAACCACTGGTGGGACAACGGCAATAACCAGATCGCCTTTGCCCGCGGCAGCAAGGGCTTCGTGGTGATCAACAACGAGTCCGGTAGCCTGAGCCGTACCCTGCCGACCGGTCTGCCGGCGGGTAACTACTGCAATATCCTGGCAGGGGAAGCCCTGTGCAGCGGGAGCGTGATCACGGTCGATGGCAGCGGCAATGCCACCTTCAATGTCGGCGGGATGCAGGCGGCGGCGATCCATGTCGGCGCGCTGGCTGATGGTAGCGGCAACGGCAGTGGTGATAATGGCAGTGGCGATAACGGCGCCGATGACGGTGCGGTGACCGCCCGCTTCCCGAGCCTCTATTTCCGTGGCACGGCCAACAGCTGGGGTGGCACGGCGATGATGGTGGATAGCGAGACGCGTACCTGGACCACCGAGGTCGAGTTCACCGGCAAGGGCGACGCCAACGGCGCCCAGCGCTTCAAGTTCGACGTCTACAACAACTGGCAGCAGAACTATGGTGATGCCAATGGCGACGGTGTGCTGGATCAGGCGGCCAATGGCGACATCCTGTTCTCTGGCGTGGGGCGCTACCGTGTCAGTGTCAGCGAGGCTACCCTCAAGTACACGATGACCGAGATCACCACCGATCAACCGCCGGTCGCGGCGATTTCACCGGCGACGCAGACGGTCAAGGTGGGCGATACCCTGGTACTGGATGCCTCGGCCTCCACCGATGATGGCGAGATTGTCAGCTACGCCTGGTCGACCGGGGGGACTGGCAAGACCGAGACCGTGACCTTTGAGCAGGCGGGTGTCCAGACCATCACGGTCACTGTGACCGATAATGCTGGCCAGCAGACCTCGGCCAGTGCGGTGATCACCGTGCAGGAGGAGACCACCGGCGGTGATTATGCGTTCAACTTTGCCAGCCTCTACTTCCGTGGCACGGCGAACAGCTGGGCGACCACGCCGATGACGCTGGTCGGCTATCATCTGTGGGAGACCGTGGTCAAGTTCGACGGTCAGGCCAACCAGCGCTTCAAGTTCGATGTGCTGGGTGACTGGAGCCACAACTATGGCGACAACAACAAGGATGGCATCGCCGAGCGTACCGGTGCCGATATCTTCACCACCCTGGTGGGCAGCTATCGCGTCCGCTTCAATGATCAGACCCTGGCTTACAGCCTGAGTGCCGAACAGGATGACAGTGCGCCGGCCTACACCGCGACCCTGCCTAGCCTGCACTTCCGTGGTACGCCAAACAGTTGGGGCGCCCTGGCGATGACGCTGGTGGCTAACCATACCTGGCAGGCTGAGGTCACCTTCACCGGCAATGGTGATAGCAATGGCAGTCAGCGTTTCAAGTTTGATGTCAAAGGCGATTGGAGCCAGAACTATGGCGATACCAATGCTGATGGCGTGGTCGAGCAGACGGGGGCGGATATCCGCACCGCAGTGACCGGGACCTACCTGGTCACCCTGAACGACAGTACCTGGCACTACACGGTGTCGCCGCGACCGTAAACGCGGCATTGCAACAGCTGTTTTATCCCTGTGCTCCTCTGTTGGCACGACGTCCCCTCGTCGTGCCTTTTTTCATTTTTTATCCAGGATCTGCCTTGTGCGTCAAAACGCACACTGTCTAGAATGTGAACTTCGTCGCTCAAGGATGAGGAGCAGAGCTATGCAGTGGGAAACCTGGATGGGGTTTGTGGTGGCGTGCTGGATTATCAGTTTGTCACCGGGGGCGGGTGCGATTGCGTCGATGACCAGCGGCTTGCGTTACGGCTTTCGCCGAGGCTACTGGAATGTGATGGGGTTGCAGTTGGCGTTGGCGATGCAGATCGCCATTGTGGCGGCAGGTGTCGGGGTGATCCTGACGACCTCGGCACTGCTGTTCAATTTGATCAAATGGTTCGGTGTGCTCTATCTGGTGTGGCTGGCTTGGGGCCAGTGGCACAGCCAAGGCGGCATGCGCTCGCCTGAGGCTGACGCCCATCATGAGCCGGTCGCTCGGCGGTCACTGATCCTGCGCGGTTTTCTGGTCAATGCCAGTAACCCTAAATCGATTGTCTTCATGCTGGCGGTGCTGCCGCAGTTCGTTACGCCATCCCTGCCGCTGTTACCACAATATCTGATCATGACAGCGACCATGGTCTGCATCGACATGCTGGTGATGGCTGGATATACCGGACTGGCTGCCCGCGTACTGCGCATGCAACAGGGTGCGGTACGCCAGCGGCGGATTCAGCGCACCTTTGCTGGATTGTTTGTCGGGGCGGCCGCCTTGCTGGCCTGTGTGCACCGCGCAGCGAACTGAGCCTAGGTCTTGGGCAAACGCATCGGCGAAGGCATCGGCGAAGGCTTCGGCAAAGGATTGAAGAGGCCAGTCATCGAAAGTAAACAGGCCGGTGCAGTGCCGGCCTGTAGGGTTATCTCGACATGCTATCGGGATCTCTTGAGATAAAAGTCCCTTAGCGCTGTGATGCGGGCGGCGTCACTTCCAGATATTCACCATCGGCATTGCGTCGATAGTAACGACCATCGCGCACATAGTAGCGGACACCATCGATATCGACCTGGGTCAGCCCATGCGGCTGTTCATAGGTGGGGGTCTGGGTCACCACAGTGGTGGTGGTGCTCGGTGCATCAACCACCACATAGCGATCCCCCTGCAGGCGATACCAGATATCGTTGAGCACAAAATAGGTCAGACCGGCGATCAGCACGGTTTGATAGCCCGGGGGCAAGACATCCACAAACAGGCCCGGATGCGGGTGATGATGCGGGAAGAAGACAGGGCCAGGATGCGGTCCCATGCCTGGACCACCGCCACCACCGGGTCCCCAGAACTCGCCCGGATGGGCCACCGCCGCTGTGTTGACCAACAAGGTAAACGTGGCAGCAAGCGCAACAGAACCACGAATCTTAAACATGATCACACTCCTGACAACGGATAACGACAGCCTGGATAGGCTGCTGCGAGTATCGGCAAACGCGCGGTCAGGGTGTAGCGCTCAAAGGCAAGAGTTGGTGAAGAGTAGGTAAAGTTACGCTAAGGTGTGCCACCCAGCGCACATTTTTAACACTGGGTGGCCTCTGGCCGGTAAGCGAATACTTACCGGGGGCATGCGCGGAGGGCGCTGGCTATCAGGCGTTAGCCCCAGCCGGTTGTGCTCGGCGTGGCAGCACCAGATTCAGAATCATGGCGGTGATCCCGCCGGTGGCGACCCCGAACGACAGCACGCTCTTGAGCAGCGGCGGCAGGTGCTGCAGCACCTCCGGCACCTGGGCGACGCCGAGGCCCATCGCCAGCGAGACCGCCAGAATCATCAGCGCACGACGATCCAGCACTTCACGCGAAATGATGCGCACCCCGGCGGCGGCGATGGTGCCAAACATGACGATGGTGGCACCGCCGAGTACCGGTTCCGGGATCTGCTGGATCAATGCGGCGACCCCCGGCAGCAGGCCGAGCAGCGCCAGCATGGCAGCGATAAAGAAACCGACATAGCGGCTGGCGACCCCGGTCAGCTGGATGACGCCGTTATTCTGCGCGAACACCGACATCGGGAAGGTGCCGATCACCGCGGCCAGCATCGAGTTCAGGCCATCAGACAGCACGCCGCCCTTGATGCGCTGCATATACACAGGGCCATCAACCGGCTCACCGGAGACATCTGAGGTGGCGGTCATGTCGCCGATTGCTTCGAGGGCAGTGACCACGAAGATCACGGTGATTGGGATAAAGAACTCCCAGTCGAAGCCCAGGCCGAAGTGCAGTGGCGATGGCAGGGTGATCCAGCTGTCGCTGTGGCCGAGCGGGTTGAGGCGGCCCATAAAGTAGGCGACCACGTAGCCGATCAGCATCGCCAGCACAATCGCCGACAGGCGCAGCCAGGGGTTGCGACTACGCTGCAACAGCACGATGGCGACCAGCACGATGCCGGACAGACACAGGTTATGCAGGCTGCCGAAGCTGCCATCCTTCATCGCGGCAAAGCCGCCGCCCATGCTGATCAGGCCGACCTTGATCAGCGTCAGGCCAATCAGCAGCACCACCACGCCGGTGACCAGCGGGGTGATCACGCGGCGGATCAGGTGCAGGCAGCGGCTGACAATGATCATGCTGATCGCGGCGACCAGAATGGTGCCGAACAGGGTCCCGAGCATGGCATGGCTATCGAGGCCACTCTGTTTGATGGCGAGGCCGGAGGCAATGATCGGGCCCAGGAAGTTGAAGCTGGTGCCCTGTACCGACAACAGGCCGGAGCCGACCGGGCCGAAACGGCGGGTCTGGATGAACGAGGCGATGCCAGACATCAGCAGCGACATCGATACGATGTAGCGGCTGTCTTCTGCTGAGAGCCCGAGCGCGCTGGCAATGATCAGCGGCGGGGTGATGATACCGACAAACATCGCCAGCATATGTTGCAGGGCGGCAAATAGGGTTTGCGGGAGGGGAGGCCGGGCATCCAGGCCGTAGACCAGATCGATGCTACCACGCGAGGTCGGCGCATCCGGCGAAGTGTTGTGTGCCATAGGAGTCTTCCATGAGGTGGTCCGGTCATGCCGGAAACCCGCGCATTGTACGCGGCTCCTCGTCGCCTCGCATTATGAATATCCCGCTGATTTATTTTAAGTTTTTCTCGATGGTGTCGTGTCGGGGGGTAATCTGGCAAACGTTTGTTTTTATTAATGGATTTTCTGCAGGCCGATGCTCAAGCGCAAGGTCTGGTCTCGGTATTATCAACTGATTGAGCCTCGGTTGATGCTTGCTGGCGCACGCTATAAGGTCAGACTTTCCGCCTTGACAGGATAAACAGAGCACAAGGTATGTGGCGATTAGTGATGCGACGAATCAGACGATGGGGCGGGCTGTTGGGGTGGTGTGCGTGTAGCCTCCAACCGCTGCAGGCCGATCCGGGCATCCGGGTCGGGTTGTCCGTGCCCTCTTCCCGGCAGATGTTTTTTCGCGCGCTGCTCGACGGCGCGCAGCACTATGCCGCACAGGCGCACGGCCATCTACAGTTGATTGTCGCGCCCGCCGCCATCAGTGCGGAGGCCAGTGCCCAGGTAGATGGCATCCGCTATCTGCTGCGGGCGCAGGTTCAGGCGTTGGTGGTCGATCCGCTGGAGACGGCGCCATTGCTGCCGGTGTTGCAGGCGGCATTGCAACAAGGGGTGCGGGTGATCAATGTCGATAACAAACTCGATGCCCGTCTGCTGGCTGACAATGGCTTGTTGATCCCCTATGTCGGCCCGGGCAACTATCGTGGCGCGACACTGGTTGCCGACTATCTGCTGCAGCGTCTGGCCCCCGGCAGCCTGGTCGGCATTATCGATGGCCCGCTGGAGACCATCAATAACCGCGCCCGCCGCGAAGCCTTTATTGATGCGATCCGCCGCCATCAGTTACGTCTGGCTGCGGTCGAGGAGGGGCGCTGGGATGTGATCAGCGGGCAGGCTGCTGCCCGTCAACTGTTACAGCAGTATCCCCAGATCCAGGCCTTGCTGTGTGCCAATGACATGATGGCCATCGGCGCGCAACTAGTAGCGGCGGGCCACCCACACCGGGTGTTGATCTCCGGCTACGACAATGTGCCCGAGGTGCATCTGGCGTTGCAGAAGGGGGACGTACTGGCCACGGTCGATCAGCATCCGGCACAGCAGATAGGCAGCGCTTTGGCGCTGGCGATGCAGGCCGTCAATCAGCAACAGTCGCAGGACAGTTTACCGGGTATCGTGCAGACCCCGGTCGGGTTGGTGATCCATGAACCATAAGCACAGACGACTGGGCGGCTGGGCTATCCGCTGCATGCGCGCCTCAGGCGCCATGGTGCAACGGCACTGGCGTGCCAGCTTGATGCTGGGGGTGCTGCTGGTGATCAGCGGCTGGGATGATCCGGCCTATGCCTTGGGTGAGGCGCTGCCTGAACTCGATATCTATGCCGACAGTTTTCCACCTTTTGTCCGCTTGGATGAGGATCACCTGACCGGCCCCTGGATCCAGGCTTTCGCCTGGCTGGTGCGGGCACAAGGGATGCTGGTGCACTTCCATGCCATGCCTCAACAGGCGCTGCTGGCACAGATTCAGGGGCAGCCTGGTAGTTGCGGTCTGGGGGTGGCCTATTCCGCCGGGGTGTCGGAGACCGTGCGCTATGTGGGGCGGATTGCCCCGGTAACCCTGGCCCTCTATGCCAGACGATATACCTTGCCACACATCAACCAACTCTCGGCATTGCGCGGTTATCGACTGGCAGCGGTGAATGAGCCGGAGCTGGTGCGTCGTCTGGATCAGGCGGGTCTCACCTATCAGACCGTGGAGTATGGGCAAGGGCGGGGGATGGACCTGCTGCTGCGCGGCGAGGTGGATGCACTGATCAGTGATATGGCGCCGGCTCGCCTGGGCGTACCGGGTGGGACGCGCGCCTTCGAGCGGCAATCAACCCTATTGCAGGCAGAGCGCTGGTTGGTGTGTAACCCGGTGATGCCGGTGCCTGCGCTGAACCGGTTGCGCACCGCCTTGCGTGAAGGGGTGTTTGCCAGCGAGACCGAACCCTTCTGGATACGTTATGGGTTGGGGGATTATTTTCGCCAGGTGCGGGCGCTGTGGATGGAGGGGCCGCCCAGCGCGCAGCATCCGTGAGCCAACCGGCGTTGGTGCGACGAATTTTGTGCGCCCTCTGACAGTTAGGGGATGTGGACTGTCGTTTTGCTCTCCAGCATCCATACTGTGATTGGCATGCTTTGTGAATATTGGCAGGTTATCTTCCGCTAGAAAGCCTGATGTCAAAAGGACGACACCTATGCGCACCGTATTACCACACTCAGCCTTCGCTTCGACCGTGGCTCATCATCCTCGCCGATGGCTGGGTATCGTGTGTCTATTACTGGCCGGACTCTGGTTAAGCGGTTGCAACAAGCCGGGCGCCGATCTGACGATCACCAATAAAGGCAATGTCTCGGTGAACGGCAATGAAGGCCGTCTGGTCGGGCATGGCCGTATGGTGGTCGGCGCGGACACCGTGGCGGTGCGCGGTAGTCGGGTGTTTATCAACGGGACGGATTATGGCCCGGTCAACGAGAATGCCGAGGTCTACTACCGCACCAATGGCAGCTTTCGCCTGCTGACGGTGAATGGTGAGGAGCGCAGCCCCTATCAGCGCTGAGTCCGTGCTGCGCTGAGCCAGCCTATGCCGAGACAACCGCCTCTTTTGCCACGTTTGGGTGTCGTTTGCGTCAGTTTTTCGGTTTTACTGTGCCAGCGCTATGGGATTCCAGAGTTGTTGATTTATTGTATCTAAAAATACAGAACACCGTTCCAATCAACTCGATCCGGCTCACTATTTGACTCAAACGAAAACGCTATCATGCGCGCCATCAGCAACTGGTCAGGGCATTGTCCTGTCGCTGACCTGCAAACCATAGAGAAGGTGCGATGATGCGTGGTTCATTTCAGTTGAGCAAAACTACTTCTGTGGCGCTGGCGGTGCTGGCATCACTGGCACTGGCTGGTTGTGGCGGTGACAAAGCCGCGACGGGCCCGGTGATCATCAAGACGGCGTTCAACCAGTCGGAAAACAACCCGCAGTACAAGGCGCTGGCTGATTTTGGCCAGAAGCTGGAAGCGGCGACCAATGGCCGCTACAAGCTGGAAATCCACCCCAACGAGCTGCTCGGTGATCAGCGTGCCGCGCTGGAGCTGGTGCAGTCTGGCGCCATCCAGATGGCACTGGTCGCCAACCCGCTGGTAGAGAACTTCAACAAGAACTTTGCCGTGCTGGCGATGCCGTATGTCTACGACAACCCGGACCATCAGCGTCGCGTGTTCACCTCCGATACCCTGGATCCGCTGTTTGCCTCGACCAAGGGCAGTGGCTTTGAGGTGCTGACCGCCTACACCGCGGGCGCGCGCAGCATGTATACCCGCAATGCGCCGGTGAAGACCCCGGATGACATGAAGGGCAAGAAGATCCGCGTGATGCAGTCCGACACCATGATCCGCATGCTCGATTGCATGGGCGGTACCGGGGTGCCGATGGGCCAGGGCGAGGTGTATACCGCGATCCAGCAGGGGGTGCTCGATGGGGCAGAGAACAACGAGATCACCTATGCCGACCTCAAGCAGTATGAAGTGGCGCCTTACTTCTCCTACACCCGTCATGTGATGGTGGCCGATCTGATGGTGGCCAACGAGAAGTTCCTGACCTCGCTGTCGGCCGAAGATCAGGCCACCTTCCGCAAGCTGGCGCGCGAGAGCACCGCCACCGAGTTTGATCTGTGGGATCAGACGCTGGATAGCGCCAAGCAGACCGCTATCAAGCATGGCGCGACCTTCACCGAGGTGGATATCAAGCCGTTCCAGCAGCGCTGCCAGCCATTGCAGCAGCATCTGCTGACTACGCCGGAACTCAAGGATGTCTATCAGCGCATCCGCGGTTTCGCCGGCGCGTAACAAAGTCGTGTTTAAGGGGCCGGAGACGGCCCCGCTTCTGTTTATCAGGTTGTATCATGTCAGCTCAATATCCTTCCTCTGGCGGCATCGGCCGCTATCTCGAACTGCTAAAAACCCGGGTCGATCAGCTTTCTGCCCTGCTGTGCATCGTGATTGTCGGCAGCATGACCCTGCTGGTGACCTATCAGGTGGTGGCCCGTTATCTGTTCAATAGTCCGAGTGCGGTCAGCGAGGTGCTGTCGCGCTATCTGTTTATCTGGCTGGTGCTGATCGGCGGTGCCTATGTGTTCGGCTCGCGCGAGCATATGGCCATCACCTTTATGCGCGATCGTTTTTCACGCAAGGTGCGGCTGGTGCTGGAGATGGTGGGTGAACTGGTCACCCTGCTGTTCGCACTGGCGGTGATGGTGTTCGGCGGCTGGCACGGCATGAGCCGACAGATGGCCCAGCTCGACTCGGCACTGCAGATCCCGATGGGCTACATCTATGCCGCCATCCCGGTCAGCGGGGCGATCATCGTCTTTTACTGGCTGTATAACCAAACGCAACTGGTGCGCCAATGGCGCCAGGCGGAGTGAGGAGAAGATCATGACGCTTGCCATGTCTGTCGCACTGGTGATGTTTATCGCCGCCTTTGTGCTGCTGTTTATCGGCGCACCGATCAGTATCAGCATCGGCGTCGGCTCGCTGCTTGCCATGCTGATGATCCTGCCGCCGGAAGGGGCGCTGATCACCTCGGCGCAGCGCGTGTTTGTCGGCCTGGATTCGTTCGCCCTGCTGGCGATTCCGTTCTTCATCTTGGCCGGGAATCTGATGAATAACGGCGGCATCGCCATCCGCCTGATCAACTGTGCCAAGATGCTGAGCAGTTTCCTGCCCGGCTCGCTGGCACAGACCAATGTGGTCGCCAATATGATGTTCGGCTCGATCAGCGGCTCGGGGGTTGCCTCGGCGGCGGCGATTGGCGGCATCATGTCGCCGATCCAGAAAAAAGAGGGCTACCACCCCGAGTACAGCGCCGCGGTCAATATCGCCTCGGCGCCGACCGGCATGCTGATCCCGCCGAGCAATGCGCTGATTGTCTACGCCACCGTGGCCGGTAGCGTGTCGATCTCGGCGCTGTTTATGGGCGGTTATGTGCCGGGCCTGTTGTGGGGGCTCGGGGTCATGCTGGTGGCCGGGGTGATTGCCCGCAAGCGCGGTTATGCCTCGGCACCGGTGACCGCTGCGGGCGAGAGCCGCCTGCGCGTGCTGATCGATGCCATCCCCAGCCTGATGATGATCGTGCTGGTGATCGGCGGCATCCTGGGCGGCGTGTTCACCGCCACCGAGGCCTCGGCGATTGCGGTGGTCTACTCGCTGGTGCTGGGGGTTATCTACCGCAACCTGCATCTGCGCGACCTGCCGCCACTGCTGCTGGCGACGGCGCGGATGAGTGCGATTGTGATCTTTATGCTGGCCGCCTCGTCGATCATGTCGTGGGTGATGGCGTTTACCAAGATGCCGGCACTGATCGCGGGTGGCCTGCTGTCGCTGACCGACAACTTCGTCATCATCCTGCTGATCATGAATCTGGTGCTGCTGCTGGTCGGTACCTTTATGGACCCGACCCCAGCGGTACTGATTTTCACCCCGATCTTCCTGCCGATCTGTACCCAGTTCGGCATGGACCCGGTGCAGTTCGGCATCATGATGGTGCTTAACCTGTCGCTCGGTACCATCACGCCGCCGGTCGGACCGATCCTGTTTACCGGCTGCAAGGTGGGGAACACCAAAATAGAAGGGGTGGTGCGGCCCTTGCTGCCGTTCTTTGCGGTGATCGTATTGGTGCTGATGCTGGTCACCTACCTGCCGGCGATCTCGATGGCGCTGCCGCAGGCGATGGGGCTGGTTAAATAACCCGCCCAGCCAGCGTATTGCGATGAGTGGGTACTTACGGGGCGAGGGCTGGCGACAGCACTCGCCCTGTTATTTTCAATAAAATAATGAAACTATCTTCATGATTCGCCGCTTTATCCGGGCTGGATGGCGCGCGAGAATGTGACCCGACAGCTCGTGGTACCCGCGAGCTAAATGATTCAACCAGATATGCGCCTGCCGGGCTCTATGGCGGCTGATGGCAGGGAAAACGCGAGCAAGGAGCGTTGTTCATGACGATTGCGATTGTAGCGACCATTCAAGCCAAACCCGATCATCACACCGACGTGCTGGCTGCCCTGCACGCCGTGATTCCCCCGAGCCGTGCCGAAGCGGCCTGCCTCGAATATGGGCTATGGGCCGACCCGGCGGTGCCGGGTAAATGGGTGATGCTCGAGCGTTGGCAAGATCAGGCCGGGCTGACCCAGCATATGGCCAGTGCCCACTTTCAGGCGTTGACCCAGGCGCTCAATGGCCGCGTCGACAGCGTACAGATTGACCAACTGCAACCTGCCTGCTGAGTAGGTTAAGACTGATATCACGCCGTTGCGGCGTTTGAGAGGAAAGATTGATGGATATTACTGCGTTTGCACGCCAGCGTTACACCACCAAAGCCTATGACCCGAGCCGTACTATTCCGGCCGATCAGGTGGCCCAGCTCGAAGAGCTGCTGCGTATCAACCCGTCGTCGGTGAACTCCCAGCCGTGGCACTACCTGATTGCCAGCACGGCCGAAGGCAAGGCGCGGGTCGCCAAGGCCACCAGTGGCCGCTTCGAGTTCAACCTGCCGAAGGTGGTTGATGCCTCCTTGGTGGTGGTGTTCTGCACCCGTACCGCGATCACTGACGACTACCTGCAGGCGCTGCTCGAGCAGGAGGCTCGCGATGGCCGCTTTGCAAACGAGGAAGCCAAGGCGGGTCAGCATCGTGGCCGCAGCTATTTCGTCAACCTGCACCGCTATCAACAGCGTGATGCCCAGCAGTGGATGGAGAAGCAGGTCTATCTGTCAGCCGGTTCACTGCTGCTTGGTGCGGCCACGCTGGGGATTGATGCCACGCCGATCGAGGGCTTTGATCAGGCCCTCCTCGATGCAGAGTTTGATCTGCACGCCCAAGGGCTGATGAGCACAGTGATCGTCTCGCTGGGCTACCGTCGCCAGGATGACTTTAACGCGGCGCTGCCCAAGTCGCGCTGGCCAGCTGATCAAGTCATTACCCGCCTGTAATCCGTCAACTTGCCTGTCAGGCACCGACGCTGTGGCCTTGGTCACGCTTCGGTGCCTTTTGACACACATCTGACCAGCGCTACCTATACTGCAGGGGAGTCACACTCCTCTGAGGTATCCATGCGCGGCCGGTTATCTGTTCTGCTACTGCTCTGCCTGCTGGCTGTCCGGCCGGCTCGTGCGGCTGACGACATCGCCACCTCCTTCGATTTACCGGTTCAAGTCGGGGTGATGGCGTTCACGCCATTTTTTGGAATGGATGAGACGCAAAACCCACCGGTACCTCAAGGGTTGTTGTTGCCGGTGTTGTCCGCTCTGATGCGCGAGGCCGGCTTGCCCTACCATATATCGGTGTTACCTCCCCAACGGCTATATCGCAATCTGGTCAGTGGCCAATCGCACATGACGCTGTCGATTGCCGCGATCCCGGAAATTGATGACTATATGTTGCCGCTGGCGGCACCGGTCGCGTCACTCAGTCTGGATATCTATTGGCGTGCCGATGAACCGGCGCCCCCCGATATTCCCCCGCCAGCCTGGTGGTCAGGCAAAGCCGTGTGCCGTGTGCAAGGTTTCAGTTATGCCGGCGTGGTGCGTCAGTTGAATGGTTTAGCACAGCCCCCGCGCTGGCATGTCACCAAGTCGCGCCAGCAGGCGTTGCTGCTGTTGGGCGAACGGCGTTGTGACTACCTGCTGGATTACGCCATTCCAGAGTCGTCGCTAGAGAAGATGACGGCGTCCTCGGAACCGGCCTTGATCCTGCACCAGACGCTGCGCGAGGTCAGCTGGCAGGTGATGGTCTCCGCCAATGCGCCGCATGCCCTGGCGTTGCGGGATCGCCTGGCGGCGGCCCATCAGCGCTTGCAGGCAAGTGGCGTCCTCTCACATCTGCTGCCGATCAGTACCCATCAGGAAGAGGAGAATGCCCTCTATCCTCCACGGATGCCGGATGGCGTCACGCCGCATTAGCGGGCGGTTGTAAAGATGGCCGACGCCGCAAGCGCCGGCCTCGCCCTTACAGGAACATGCCGCCTGAGGCCTCAATGCGCTGGCCGGTGATCCAGTGACCGCCGTCAGCCAGCAGCAGTGCCACCAGGGCGCCAATGTCATCCGGTAACCCGACCCGCCCAAGGGCAGTTTGGCTGGCGACAAAGCGGTTAATCTCCGGGTTATCGCGCACCAGTCCGCCGGAGAAATCGGTCTCGATAGCCCCCGGTGCCAGGGTGTTGACCGAAATGCCACGCGGCCCCAACTCCTTGGCCAGATAACGGCTCATCACCTCGATGCCACCCTTCATCATGGCGTAGGCCGACGAGCCCGGCAGACTGAAGCGCGCCAGGCCGCTGGAGATATTCAGGATCCGGCTGCCATCGGTCAGCAGCGGCAGCAGCGCCTGGGTGAGGAAGTAGGGGGCTTTCAGATGGATGCGATACACCTCATCAAACTGCGCCTCGCTGGTGTCGGCAAAGGCGGCATGCAGCCCGGTGCCGGCATTGTTGATCAGTGCATCGAGTTGCGTGCGTTGCCAGCCCTGCTGCAGGGTCTGCTGCACGGTCTGGGCGAAGGCGGCAAACCCGCTGCTGTCGCCGACATCCAGTTGCAGCACCTCGACCCGGACACCCAGCGCACGCGCTTGCTCGGCCACAGCCTCCGCCTCGGCTTGCTGGCGGTGATAGGTCAGGATCAGATCCATGCCGCCCTTGGCCAGATGCAGCGCCATGCTGCGGCCCAGACCACGGCTGCCGCCGGTAATCAATACAATCTTGTTGTGCATGATGTGTTCTCGCATTGAAGGAGCCCTTGCTCCGATGTGCTCAGTGTAGGCATTGCTGAAAACAGATAAATCCCGCTATCTTGGTTAGATTGTTTATAAAATTTTGACAATGAGGCAGGGGATGGATCAGGTCCAGGCGATGCGGGTCTATGTGCGGGTGGCCGAGTTGGGCAGCTTTACCGCGGCGGCGGACAATCTTGGCCTGCTCAAGGCCACGGTGTCGAATGCGGTGCGCCAGCTGGAGAACGAGCTGGGCACGCGGTTGCTGCACCGCACCACGCGCAAGGTGCAGATGACCCAGGATGGCCAGGTCTACTACGAGCGTTGCCGCGATCTGCTGGCGGATATGGACGAGCTATCGTCACTGTTTAGCACCCGCGAGGATCAGCCGTTACGCGGCCGTCTGCGCGTTGATATGCCGCTTGGGCTGGCGCGGGGGGTGATCCCGCAGTTGCCGGCCTTTCTGGCCCGCCATCCGCAACTGGAGATTGAGCTGAGCAGCACCGACCGCCGCGTCGATATCGTGCGCGAGGGCTTTGATTGTGTGGTGCGGGTGGGCGGTGTTGGCGAGCTGGGCATTGTCGCCATCACCCTCGGCGCCTTGCCGCAGATCAACTGCGCCAGCGCCACCTATCTGGCGCAGCACGGGACACCACAGCAGCCGGATGATCTGGCCGATCACCTGCTGGTGCACTACACCCAGACACTGGGTAACCGGCCGGGTGGCTTCGAGTACATCGACAGCCGGGATGCCAGCCTGCGCCGTGTCGCAATGCGTGGAGTGATCACGGTCAATAACTCCGATGCCTACCAGCAGGCCGGGTTGGCCGGCCTCGGTATCGTTCAGGCACCGCGACGTGGCTGGCAGCCCTGGCTGGACAGCGGCGAGGTGGTCGAGATCCTGCCCGACTACCCACCGCCGGCTTTACCGGTGTCGTTACTGTATGCCCATCGTCGTCACCAACCGTTGCGTGTGCGCCGGTTTATGGACTGGCTGCAGACCTTGCTGCGCGCCGAATTGGGGTAGGGGTTACTCTCGCCAGTAAAACGGCGCCACCGCCAGCAGCAGGGTGCCGAGCAGGCTCAGCCACAGGTTTTCGGTGAGCCAGGGCAACACTATCAGGCCGATGCCGCACAGCAACGGCAAGATGCGCTGCTGGCGTTTGGCAAACAACAGATAGCCAGCCCCCAGACTGCCACTGACAACTTGTAGTAGTAACAAACCTTCCTGCATGGGT
>JAYROM010000036.1:0-9631 GCA_041911695.1 Aeromonadaceae bacterium | reverse complement strand
TTCCGGTGAAACCGAAGACGCTACCATCGCCGACCTGGCTGTTGGTACCGCTGCTGGCCAGATCAAGACCGGTTCCATGAGCCGTTCTGACCGTGTTGCCAAGTACAACCAGCTGATCCGTATCGAAGAAGCCCTGGGTGACAAGGTTTCCTTCCCGGGTCTGAAGGCTGTCAAGGGTCAGGCTTAATTCCTGCCCGACTTCGGTCGCTGACTGACAAGCCCCGCCATCCGGCGGGGCTTTCTTTTATGGCGTAATGTGGGAAACTATGCCGCTGGAGGAACCGCCATGCGACTTTTTACCCTTGTTCTGATGCTGCTTCTGGGGCTATTGCAATACCAGCTCTGGTTTGGCAAGAACGGCCTGATTGAATACCGGCAAACCACCGAGAATGTGGTACGCCAGCAGGCGGATAACCAACAGCTCAAAGAGCGCAACGATCTGCTATACAAAGAAATTGATGACCTCAAGGGCGGACTGGAGGCCATTGAAGAGCTGTCGCGCAATGATCTGGGGTTCATCAAACCCAACGAGACGTTCTATCGAATCATTCCCAAGGACGGTAAGGTCGCTAACCTGCCCAGCACCCTGCCCAAGAGTGATGAATGATGCTGACATTTAGTGTGGTAGTACCGGCCGCCGGAGTAGGGCGCCGTATGGGGGCCGGTTGCCCCAAGCAGTACCTGCCGCTGGCGGGGCGCTTTCTGATTGAACATACCCTGACCCGTCTGCTCGAGCACCCGCGTATCGATGAGGTGATCGTGGCCCTGGCGCCGGAAGACACCTTCTTTTCTACTCTGACCATCGCTGATCATCCACGTCTGCGCGTCGCCCAAGGGGGCGCCGATCGGGCGCAGTCGGTGTTGAATGGATTGCGTCTGGCGCGCTCTGAATGGGTATTGGTACACGATGCCGCGCGCCCATGTATTACCCATCGCGATATCGACCAGTTGATTCATGAAGGGCTGGCCGGAGATGGCGCGATTCTGGCGACCCGAGTGCGCGATACCATGAAGCGTGGCGATGCCGGCGGGCGCATTCTGAAAACCGTCGAGCGCGAACAACTGTGGCATGCGCTGACGCCGCAATTCTTTCCGACCCAGGCACTGCGCGAGGCGCTGGAGCAGGGATTGGCGCAGGGCCGCATCATCACCGATGAGGCCTCGGCGATGGAGCAGGCCGGTTTCCACCCGCAACTGGTGGAAGGCCGCGCCGACAATATCAAGGTGACGCGCCCGGAAGATCTGGCGCTGGCCGCACTATATCTTTCGCAACAGGAGCAGACTGCATGATCCGTATTGGTCACGGTTTTGATGTCCACCGCTTTGGTGGGGAAGGCCCGTGTATCCTGGGGGGCGTTGCCGTGCCGTATGAACAGGGGATGGTGGCGCATTCCGATGGCGATGTGGTGCTGCATGCGCTGAGTGACGCCCTGTTGGGGGCGATCGGTGCCGGTGACATCGGCCGCCATTTTCCGGATACCGATGCCGCGTTCAAAGGCATTGATAGCCGTATCCTGCTGCGTGATGTCTATGCCAAGGTGCTGGCAGCCGGCTATCAGCTGGGTAATGCCGATATCACCATCATCGCCCAGGCGCCGAAGATGGCGCCGCATATCGAGGCGATGTGTGCCACGATTGCCGCTGACCTGCAGTCCGCGGTAAGTCAGATTAATGTCAAGGCAACCACTACCGAGCGACTGGGCTTTACCGGGCGTAAGGAAGGGATTGCCGTCGAAGCCGTTGTGCTGGTGGTTAAAGCATGAGTTTGCCTGTCTGGAAGTGGCTGCATGGGCAGCCGACGACCCGCGCCCGTTTCAAGGTGGAAGCGCAAGATTTTGAAGTGATTGAGGATCCGGTTTGCGAGCCGGATGGCGCCGGGGAACATATCTTGGTCAAGGTGCGCAAACGCGGCGAGAACACCGCCTGGGTGGCTGGTCTGCTGGCCAAGGCCGCTGGGGTCAACCGTGGTGCGGTGACTTGGGCCGGGCTGAAAGATCGCCATGCGGTCACCGAACAGTGGTTCGGGATTCACCTGCCGGGTAAGGACGAGCCGGATCTGTCGGTGATCGAATCTGACGCGATCCAGATCCTGCATCGTGAGCGCCACTCGCGCAAACTGCGTACTGGCGCCCTGCGCGGTAACTTCTTCCGCATTCTGCTGCGCGACATCAGCTGGTCTGACGAACTGGAAGCCCGCCTTGAGGCGATCGGCCAACTGGGCGTGCCCAACTATTTTGGCAGCCAGCGCTTTGGTCGCCAGGGTAGCAATCTGGAGACCGCCAGCGCCATGTTTGGTGGCCAGCGCATCCGTGACCGTGACAAACGCTCACTGGCCCTGTCGGCGGCGCGCAGCTTCCTGTTCAATGAGGTGATCAGTGCCCGTATCGAAGCCGGCCTGATGCAGACCGTGCTGGCCGGCGATTGCCTGATGCTGGCCGGTAGCCACTCGTTCTTTGTCGAGGATGAAGCCTCTGCCGCCCTGCAAGCCCGTCTGGACAGCGGCGATGTGCAACTGACCGCACCGCTGTGGGGGCGCGGCACCTCCGCTGCGCGTGGCGAGGCGCTCGCCTTTGAGACCGCCGCACTGGCTGCTCATAGCGGCTGGCTGGAAGGGCTGGAGCAGGCGGGGCTGAATCAGGAACGTCGAGCCCTGTGTCTGCAGCCCAAGGGCTGGAGTTGGAGCCGTGAGGCCGAAGGGCTGCGTCTGGCGTTCTGGTTACCGGCGGGTTGCTTCGCCACCAGCGTATTGCGTGAACTGGTAGAGCTGGAGATGGAAAACGGCCATGAGGATTCTGCTCAGTAACGATGATGGGGTGCATGCCAGTGGCTTGCACCATCTGGCCCGGGCGCTGGCGGCAGTCGGTGAGGTGGTCGTGGTGGCACCAGATCGCAACCATAGCGGTGCCAGTCACTCGTTGACCCTGGAAAACCCGTTGCGCGTCGAGACCATGTGCGACAGTGGTTATATCGCGGTCAAGGGCACGCCCACCGACTGCGTACACCTGGCGATTTATGAGTTACTCAAGCCACAGCCGGATTTGGTCGTTTCCGGTATCAACCACGGCGCCAATCTGGGCGACGACGTGCTCTACTCGGGTACTGTTGCGGCGGCCACCGAAGGGCGCTATCTGGGGCTGCCAGCTATCGCCGTCTCCTTGGCAGGTAACCAGCATTTTGCCAGTGCGGCAGCCTATGCCGCCCGATTGGTGCAAGCCTTGCAGACCTCGCCGCTGCCGGCGGATCAGATCCTGAACGTCAATGTGCCGGATCTACCTCTCGATCAGATCAAGGGGATCAAGGTAACTCGTCTGGGGACGCGCCACCCGGCAGAAGGGGTGATTGTCGAGCAGGATCCCAGAGGCCGATCTATCTACTGGATCGGCCCCCCTGCGGCAGGGCAAGATGCAGGCGAAGGTACCGATTTCGCAGCGATAGAGGCCGGGTATGTATCGGTGACGCCGTTGCAAGTTGATCGCACTGCCTGGCGTCATCTTGAACAATTGAATCAATGGATTGAGAGGATCTAGTCCCTGTTGCGCCACCGTCTCGCCAACCAGTTGATCGCCCAATTGCAGCAACTCGGCATCTCGGATGACCGGGTATTGCAGGCGATGGCCCATTTGCCACGCGAAGCCTTCGTGGACGAGGCCTTTGCGCATCAGGCGTGGGAAAACAGCGCCTTGCCGATCGGTTTTGGTCAGACCATCTCCCAACCCTATATGGTCGCCAGGATGACCGAGTGCCTGCTAGCCGGCAGGCATGATGGGCGGGTCCTTGAGATAGGGACCGGATCGGGTTATCAGACGGCAGTACTGGCGCAATTGGTCGAGCATGTATACAGTGTCGAACGAATCAAGTCGTTACAGTATCAGGCGCGTCGACGCTTGCAGCGACTGGATTTGCACAATGTTTCGACCCGGCACGGTGATGGTTGGGAAGGGTGGCCGAGCAAGGCCCCGTTTGATGCCATTATTGTTACCGCGGCCGCCAGTGCGGTCCCGGATGCTCTGCTGTATCAGCTCAAAGATGGTGGGCGCTTGATCATCCCGGTAGGGGACAGTCGTCAGCAATTACTCCTGATCGAGAAACAGCAGGGGCGGGTTCGCAGCCAGGTGCTGGAAACCGTTCGTTTTGTTCCCCTGGTCAGTGGAGAGTTGATGTGAAGATCTTTTCCCGAATGTACGACATGGTGATGCGTTGGGCCGTACATCGTCATGCCCCCTGGTATCTGGCAGCCAATAGCTTTGCTGAGTCGGTGTTTTGGCCGATTCCGCCGGATGTCATGCTGGCGCCGATGAGCCTGTCGGCCCCCGCCCGTGCCTGGCGCCTGGCACTGCTGACAACCCTCTGTTCGGTGGCGGGGGCAATAGTGGGGTATTGGCTGGGTTATCTGATGTTTGACCCCTGGGTACTGCCGATGATCAAGCAACTGCATTACGAAGCCCATCTGGCCACCACGCAAGCATGGTTCGCGCGTTATGGTATCTGGGTGGTGCTGATTGCAGCCTTCACACCGATTCCGTATAAAGTCTTTACCGTGACTGCCGGACTGCTGCAGATGGCCTTCCTGCCATTTGTCCTGATCTCGCTGTTCGGCCGCGGCCTGCGCTTCTTTCTGGTTGCTGGTTTGATGAAGTGGGGCGGCGCCCGAATGGAACGCCGTTTGCGCAAATCTATCGACATCCTCGGTTGGCTGTGTATTGTGCTGGCGGTGATTTTCTATTTGGTGTTCAAGGACTGACGTAAACCGTGAAATTCAGGCGTATTTTTGGGGTCTCGCTGGTATTGGCTGGCGTGACCGCCTGTAGCAGTAACCACTCTCCAGCACCGGTCAGCGAAGCGGGCCATCGAGCGGGGGCCAAATCGCGGGCGGTCAGTGCACCGCCTGCCGAGCAACCGCTGGGCAAGAACCGTTATCGTGTCAAAGCTGGTGATACGCTGTATGCGATTGCCTGGATGTATGGCCTGGATTTCCAGGAAGTCGCCCGATATAACGGCATTCAACCCCCCTACGGCATCAATACCGGACAGATCCTCAAACTGGATCTGGACGATCCAACTGCCGGCCGTTATGTCGTCAAACGTGGTGATAGCCTGCTCAAGGTGGCATTGACTCATGGAACGACGTTATCGCGTCTGGCCGCCCGTAATAATCTTAAAGCGCCATATGTGATTCATCCGGGTCAGTTGTTGCATCTGGAAGTCCAGCCTTCCGTTTCAAGTGGATCCGTGTTGGCAAATCGTGATCAAACACAAAATACCGATGGAAAAACTGCCAGCCCAACTGGACAGGGGGTTGCTGCTGTATCCGGAAAAGCATACTCTCGAACCGTAAATGAACAAATTTACAACAAGTCGTTAACCTGGTCGTGGCCAACGAAAGGTCGTATTGTTCAAGGTTTTTCGTTGTCGGAACAGGGCAATAAAGGCGTAGACATCGCAGGCACACGGGGTCAAGCCGTGTTGGCTGCCGCCTCTGGCAGGGTGGTTTACGCAGGGAGTGCCCTGCGCGGTTACGGTAACCTCATAATTATAAAACATGATGATGACTATCTGTCTGCTTATGCCCACAACGACGTATTGCGGGTCAAGGAGCAGCAAGAGGTTAAAGCTGGTCAGCGCATTGCCGATATGGGTAGCAGTGATGCCCAAGATGTTCGGTTGCATTTCGAGATCCGCTATCGGGGGCAGTCAGTAAATCCAATGCGCTTCTTGCCGCAACGGTAGACTCCGGAGCAGATGTAACGTAACAGGTTGGGGGGACAACCTATGAGCGATACAGATCTGATTGTTGCTGAAAACGCTTTCGAGCCGGAGGTGGAACTAGATGAAGAGCTGGTTTCACTCAATGATATGGACATCGAAGACGCCGTAGAGGAGGAAGAGCCGGCGGCGCAAGTGTTGCAAAATGCGGAGAGTTTGCGGGTCACGATGGATGCGACCCAGCTCTATTTGGGCGAGATCGGTTTTTCGCCGTTGCTGACAGCTGAAGAAGAGGTGTTCTTTGCGCGTAAGGCGCTGCGCGGTGATGCCGCAGCCCGTAAGCGCATGATCGAATCCAATTTGCGTCTGGTGGTCAAGATTGCCCGACGTTACAACAACCGTGGCCTGGCGCTGCTTGATCTGGTGGAAGAGGGCAATCTGGGCCTGATCCGTGCAGTCGAGAAGTTTGACCCGGAGCGCGGCTTCCGCTTCTCTACCTATGCGACCTGGTGGATCCGTCAGACCATTGAGCGGGCGATCATGAATCAGACCCGCACCATTCGTCTGCCGATTCATGTGGTCAAGGAGCTGAACGTCTATTTGCGCACCGCGCGGGAATTGTCACACCGTCTGGATCATGAGCCGACTGCCGAAGAGATTGCAGCAGCGGTGGATCGTCCAGTGGAAGATGTGTCGCGCATGCTCAAGCTGAACGAAAAGATCTGCTCGGTTGATTCGCCGATTGGCGGTGATGGTGACAAGGCCTTGCTGGATGTGCTCACTGACGAGCGCGGCATGGGGCCGGAACTGGAGACGCAAGATGACGACATGCGCACCTCAATCGTGCACTGGCTCGAGCAGTTGAATATCAAGCAACGTGAAGTATTGGCCCGTCGCTTTGGTCTGCTCGGTTATGAGCCTGCCACGCTGGAAGATGTCGGTCGTGAGATTGGTCTGACGCGTGAACGGGTGCGTCAGATCCAGGTAGAAGCCCTGCGTCGTCTGCGTGACATTCTGACCCAGCAAGGGTTATCGGTGGATGCGCTGTTTTCCGGCGACTAAATTGCCGCTGTGCTTAACCGGCGACAAATAACGAACGGGGCCAGCTGGCCCCGTTGTGTTATCTGGATGACGACACCCGCTGATCTCGCGGCCCCGCGGCGGGTTAGTAGGTATCGAGAGCTTGGCGTAATCGATAAAGTGCTTCCAGCGCCTGGCGCGGGGTGAGGCTGTCCGGGTCGAGGGCGGCCAGTTGCTCTACCACCGGATGCGGGGCCGTCTCGAACGGGAGCGCGGCCTGCGCAGCGGCGCCCGGACTTTGCTGGTTGACGGCATGTGCGGCTGACTCCAGCTCATGCAGTTTGTGCCGGGCACGCTGAATCACTGCGCGCGGCACACCGGCCAATGCCGCCACCTGTAACCCGTAGGAGCGGCTGGCCGCCCCTTCCTGTACCGCATGCATAAAGGCAATGGTCTCCCCATGCTCGACCGCATCAAGATGGACGTTGGCCAGATGCGGGATCAACTCAGGCAACTGGGTCAGCTCGAAGTAATGGGTGGCAAACAGGGTATAGGCGCCAATCTGGCGTGCCAGATGTTCGGCACAGGCCCAGGCCAGCGACAGGCCATCATAGGTACTGGTGCCACGCCCAATCTCATCCATCAAGACCAGACTGTGCTCACTGGCATTGTGCAGGATGTTCGCGGTTTCGGTCATCTCCACCATAAAGGTCGAGCGACCGGAGGCTAGGTCATCCGAGGCGCCGATACGGGTGAAGATGCGATCAATAGGACCGATCACGGCTTCGTCTGCCGGCACGAAGGCACCGATGTGTGCCATCAGCACGATCAGCGCGGTCTGGCGCATATAGGTTGATTTACCGCCCATGTTCGGGCCGGTAATGATCAGCATGCGGCGTTGACGGTGCAGTGCGATCGGATTGGCGATAAATGGATCGCTTAATACCTGCTCCACGACCGGATGACGACCATTGTCAATGCGGATCCCGCTGGTGGCCACCAACTGTGGACAACAGTAGTTCAAGGTCTGCGCGCGCTCGGCCAATGCAGTGAGCACATCCAGGGTGGCGATGGCGGCTGCGGATTGCTGCAGGGCGGCGAGATGGGGCAGCAGCAGATCCAGCAGTTGTTCATAGAGCTGCTTTTCCAGTGCCAGCGCGCGGCTTTGTGCAGTCAGGGCCTTATCTTCGTAGGCCTTGAGTTCAGGGATGATATAGCGCTCATTGTTTTTTAGCGTCTGACGGCGGACATAGTCAGGCGGTACCAGATGGCTGTTGGCGCGGGTCACATCAATATAGAAGCCATGCACCTTGTTGTAGTCGACCTTGAGGGTCGAGATACCGGTGCGCTCACGCTCGCGCAACTCCAGTTGCTGCAGGTATTCGGTGGCGCCATCGGCCAAGCTGCGTAGTTCATCCAACTCGGCATGGTAGCCAGGCGCGATCACGCCACCGTCACGGATCACCACTGGCGGCGTGTCGATCACCGCACGCTCTAGCAGGTCACTCAGTTCCGGGAAGGTACTGATCTCCTGTGCCAGCGCCTGTAACGCCGCATCGCTGCTGGTCTGTAACGCCTGTTGCAGTATGGGTAACTGCTGCAGCGCGGTACGCATCCGCGCCAGATCGCGTGGGCGGGCCGAGCGTAAGGCCAGGCGTGCCAGAATACGCTCCAGATCGCCGATTTGACGGAGCAGGGGCGGTAGTGGCTCGAGCAGCAGTTGATCCATCAAGGTCTGGATCATCGACTGGCGGGCGCGCAGTACGCGCTGATCCCGCAACGGCTGATGCAGCCAGCGCTTGAGCAGGCGGCTGCCCATCGGCGTAGCGGTGACATCCAGTACGCTGGCCAGCGTGTTAGTGGTGCCGCCGGACAGGTTGACGGTCAGCTCCAGGTTCCGCCGTGTCGCCGCATCCATGATGATGCTGTGGTCGGGTTGTTCGAGTTGGATGGCGCGGATATGCGGCAGGGCGGTACGCTGGGTGTCGCGCACGTATTGCATCAGGCAGCCGGCGGCACCGAGCGCGATGGTGGCATTGTCTACGCCAAACGAGATCAGATCCCGGGTGCCGAACTGCTGGCACAACAACTGACGGGCGGTCGTGGTTTCAAATTCCCAAGCCGGACGGCGACGTAGACCACGGCGGCTACCCAGATGATCCAGATGGATAAACTCCTCGTGATAGAGCAACTCGGCCGGGTCTAGTCGCTGCAATTCAGCTTGCAGGGTGTCGAGCTCGGTAAACTGGTTGATGGTGAAACGGCCGGAGGTGATATCCAGCATCGCCAGACCAAATTGTTCGGCGCGCTGCTGCACGGCGACGATCAGGTTGTCCTGACGTTCGCTAAGCAGGGCTTCATCGGTGACCGTCCCTGGGGTGACAATCCGTACCACCTGACGTTCAACCGGGCCCTTGCTCAGCGCCGGGTCACCAATTTGCTCGCAGATCGCCACCGATTCTCCGAGTTGTACCAGACGGGCCAGATAGCCCTCCACGGCATGGAATGGTACGCCAGCCATCGGAATGGGCTGGCCGGCGGATTGGCCGCGTTTGGTCAGCGATATATCGAGCAGCTGCGACGCCTTGCGCGCATCGTCATAAAACAGCTCGTAGAAGTCGCCCATGCGATAGAACAGCAAGATCTCCGGATGTTGCGCCTTGAGCGCCAAATATTGCTGCATCATGGGCGTGTGCTGATCGAGTTTCTGGCTATCCATCCGTAACTTACCGTTTGTGTGTCATCAGGGGGACTGTTTTCATCTCGGTCGTGACCGCCAGAGTGAGTGGGCCGGTTATCACGATCAGGTCATGCCTGTACCGGCTCGCGCCGGTTTGGTCGGACTATGCGCTGTCAGCGGAAGAGAAAAAACAGCAATAGAAGTTGATGCGGCAGAATAGCAAACCGC
>JAYROM010000035.1:0-35817 GCA_041911695.1 Aeromonadaceae bacterium | reverse complement strand
TTCACCAGGCTCTGCAGGGTATGCGCATGGCACAGCGCCACCGCCAGCGCATCCGCGGCATCGGCCTGCGGGTTGGCCGGCAGCTTGAGTAGCTGGCGCACCATATGCTGCACCTGCTCCTTGTCGGCACCACCGGTACCGACCACCGACTGCTTGATCTGGCGCGCCGCATATTCGGCCACCTCGAGCCCGGCATTCACCGCGACGACAATCGCCACGCCGCGCGCCTGGCCGAGCTTGAGCGCCGAATCCGGGTTGCGCGCCATAAACACCTGCTCGATGGCAAACAGATCGGGATTGAACTGGCGGATGATCTCAGAGACCCCGTCATGGATCAGTTTCAGCCGCGCTGGCAGTTCGCCATCCGGCATACGAATGCAGCCGGAGCCCAAATACTCGATGCGCCCGCCCAAGGTGCGGATCACGCCGTAACCGGTGATGCGCGATCCGGGATCGATGCCCAAAATAATACTCACGTCAAACCATGTCCCATCGATAGAAATCCCGTAAACAAGTCCGGAAAATATCGTCACACCTAAAACAAAGGGAGCCGCAGCTCCCTTTATTTCGTCAAGCTATCGTGACTGTCAAGCAGCCACTCACAGCAGTGCCGCGACTTCGTCAGAGATGGCACCGTTGTGGTACACATCCTGTACATCGTCCAAATCTTCAAGCATGTCGATCAGGCGCAGCAGCTTCGGTGCGGTCTCGGCATCCAAATCGGCTTCGGTAGACGCAATCATGGTCACTTCGGCGTTATCCGGCTTCAGGCCAGCAGCTTCCAGTGCATCCAGGACGGTACCGAAATCGTTCGGCGTGGTGTACACCTCAATGGAGCCATCATCATTAGTGATGACGTCGTCGGCACCGGCTTCCAGCGCAGCATCCATCAGCACATCTTCGTTGGCCTTTTCGAAGGTCAGAACGCCCTTCTTGCTGAACAGATAGGAGACGGAGCCGTCAGTACCCAGGTTACCACCGCACTTGCTGAACGCATGACGCACTTCAGACACGGTACGGTTACGGTTGTCAGTCATGCACTCCACCATGACAGCGGTGCCGGCCGGGCCGTAGCCTTCATAGACGATGGTTTCCAGTTCGGCACCATCACCACCACCAGCCCCACGCTGAATCGCACGGTTCACGGTGTCACGGGTCATGTTGTTGGACAGCGCCGCGGCGACCGCAGCACGCAGACGCGGGTTGGAGGCCGGATCCGGATCACCGATACGCGCCGAGGTGGTGATTTCGCGGATCAGCTTGGTGAAGATTTTGCCACGCTTGGCATCTTGCGCTGCCTTGCGGTGCTTGATGTTGGCCCATTTACTGTGACCTGCCATAGGTTGTCTCCATAAACACGGTTGCGGTGACCGGCCCCGGCCGGTCACGGGAATCGTCAGGGGCCACCCCGCAGGATGGCCGGAAAATCAGGACTCGATCGTGGTGCGGATCGCCAGTTCGGCCAGCGCAGCCGGGTGGCCAAAGCTCGGTGCATCGGTCATCAGACAGGCCGCTGCAGTGGTCTTCGGGAAGGCAATCACGTCACGAATGTTGTCGGTACCGGTCAGCAGCATGGTCAGACGATCCAGGCCGAACGCCAGGCCGGCATGCGGCGGGGTACCGAACTTCAGGGCATCCAGCAGGAAGCCGAACTTATCCTTCTGCTCCTGTTCATTGATGCCCAGGATGCTGAACACGGTCTGCTGCATGTCACCACGGTGAATACGGACCGAACCGCCGCCCACTTCGTAGCCGTTGATGACCATGTCATAGGCATTGGCATAGGCAGAGACCGGATCCTGCGCCAACTCGGTGGCGTTCATATCCTTCGGTGCGGTAAACGGATGGTGCATGGCGGCCAGACCACCCTCCCCATCCTCTTCAAACATCGGGAAGTCGATCACCCACAGCGGCTTCCAACACTTCTCGACCAGATCCAGGTCGCGACCCACCTTCAGACGCAGTGCGCCCATGGCATCGCAGACCACCTTGGCCTTGTCGGCACCGAAGAAAATCAGGTCACCATCCGCCGCAGCGGTACGCGCCAGCAACTCACGGACGATCTCATCGTTCAGGAACTTGGCGACCGGCGACTGGACGCCTTCCAGCCCCTTGGCCGCTTCATTGACCTTCATCCACGCCAGACCGCGGGCACCATAGATGCCGACAAACTGGGTGTATTCATCAATCTGCTTACGGGTCAGTTTGGCACCGCCCGGTACGCGCAGCGCGGCCACACGGCCCTTGGCATCGTTGGCCGGACCGGCGAACACGGCAAATTCTACGGCCTTGACCAGATCAGCGATATCGACCAGCTCCATCGGGTTACGCAGATCCGGCTTGTCGGAACCGTAACGACGCATGGCTTCATCAAAGGTCATGATCGGGAACTGGCCCAGATCATCGCCGGCCACTTCCAGCCACAGACCCCGGATCAGCTCTTCCATCACCGCACGCACCTGCTCGGCGCTCATGAAGGAGGTCTCGACGTCGATCTGGGTAAATTCCGGCTGACGGTCAGCGCGCAGGTCTTCATCACGGAAGCACTTGACGATCTGGTAGTAGCGATCAAAGCCGGACATCATCAGCAACTGCTTGAACAGCTGCGGCGACTGCGGCAGGGCATAGAACTTGCCCTTGTGCACACGGCTCGGCACCAAGTAGTCACGCGCCCCTTCCGGGGTGGCTTTGGTCAGCATCGGGGTTTCGATATCAAGGAACCCGTGGCTATCCATAAAACGGCGGACATGGCTAGTGATGCGAGCACGGGTCTTCAGGGTCTGCGCCATCTCCGGACGACGCAGGTCCAGGTAGCGGTACTTCAGACGCTGCTCTTCAGTATTGGTCTGGTTGAAGTCCAGCGGCAACGGCTCAGAGCGGTTGATGATCTCGAGGCCGTGGGCAAACACTTCGATGGCACCGGTGGCCATATCACGGTTGACCTGGGAGTCAGGACGGGCACGCACCACGCCGGTGACGCGGATGCAGAATTCATTACGCAATTCGGAAGCCAGCGCGAAAGCGTCCGGACGGTCCGGATCAAAAAACACCTGTACGATGCCTTCACGGTCACGCATATCGATAAAAATCAGGCCGCCCAGGTCACGACGACGATGGACCCAGCCACACAGTGTAACCGTCTGGTCAACATGAGCTGCGTTGACCTGTCCGCAGTAAATGGTGCGCATTGAAGCAATCCTTTCTCAGTTATCGGCGGCCGGACAGCCTGGACAGCTGCCGGCAAAATCACAGGTGGCCAGATTCTTCTTTCTGGTCCCCACCTTGAAATCCGTCTCGTACCAGCCTTTGCCTCGCAGGCGAAAACCAGTCACGGAGAGCAGTTTGTCCAACGTCTGCGCGTGGCAGTCGGGACACTGGATCAAGGGCGGGTCACTCAGCTTCTGTAAACGGGAGAGCTGATGACCGCAGGCCTTGCATTCGTATTCGTAAATCGGCATCGAAGAAGCGAACCCGAAACACTACATTCAGACTCAAAGGGCGGACATTATAGGCCAATTCCCTCGCCGTGATAACACTTGTCAGGATTTGACTCGAGAAAGCCCTTTCTCAATCCGACTCGCCTCACATTTTCTATGCTTACTGCGGTTTTCTGTTAAGATGCAGCCACTTTTCGGGGCATCCCCGACCCCTTCGTGACCACATGCCTGCTTCAGGTCTGCACCATGCACAAGAAAGACGAACTGTTTGCTGCGCCCATTGCCCAACTGGGTGATTTTTGCTTTGACGACCGGGTAGCCGATGTCTTCCCGGATATGATCCAGCGCTCGGTCCCCGGTTACTCCAATATTTTGTCCGCCATCGGCATGATGACCGAACGCTATGCCCAACCCGGCAGTCGCTTGTATGACCTCGGCTGTTCGCTCGGCGCCGCCACCCTGATGATGCGTCGCCACCTGCCTTATGAAGACTGCCGTATCATTGCGGTTGATAATTCCCCTGCCATGATTGAACGCTGTCGCAAGCATATTGGCGCTTACCTCTCCCCGGTCACGGTAGAGATGGTCGAAGCCGATATCTGCGACGTGGTCATTGAAGATGCCTCGGTGGTGGTGCTCAATTTTACGCTGCAATTTATCGATCCGGACCTTCGCTTGGCGCTACTGCGTCGCATCTATGATGGGATGCGCCCGGGTGGCCTGCTGATCTTAAGTGAGAAGTTCCGTTTTGATGATCAGCCGGTCAGCGATCTGATCGTCGACCTGCACCTCGACTTCAAGCGCGCCAATGGCTATAGCGAACTGGAGATCAGCCAGAAACGGACCATGCTGGAAAACGTATTGCGTGCCGACAGCGTCGACACCCATCGCCAGCGTCTGCGTGAGGCCGGCTTCGCCCACAGCGAACTGTGGTTCCAGTGTTTCAATTTTGGCTCGCTGATTGCCATCAAGGGCCAGCAGGAAAACCAAGTGTCATGATGGATTTTGCCGATTTTTACGCCCGTATCGCCCGCGACCGCCTGCAACCCTGGCTGCAGCAGATCCCAGCCCGTCTGCATGCCTGGCAGCATGACCAACAGCATGGCAGCCTGCCCGGCTGGATTCGTGTTCTCAATAAACTGAAAAGTTACCAGGCCAGCTACCGCAACCTGCAGGACGGCGTGCTACTCGGTAACGCCGCTGAAATCAGCCCCGGCGAGCAGGAGAAACTGGCTAATCTGCTGCAACTGCTGCATCCGTGGCGCAAGGGCCCCTTCCACCTGTTCGGCATTCATATCGACACCGAATGGCGCTCGGATTGGAAATGGGATCGCTTGGTGGAACACATTACCCCGCTGACCGGACGCCATGTGCTGGATGTCGGTTGCGGTAGTGGCTATCACATGTGGCGCATGCTCGGCGCCGGTGCCGATCTGGTGATTGGCATCGACCCCTCCGCCCTGTTCCTCTGCCAGTTCCGCGCGATTCATCAACTGGCTGGCCAGCCGCAGGATATCCACCTGTTGCCACTCGGCATTGAAGAGCTGCCGGTCAGTGAGGCGTTTGATACCGTGTTCTCGATGGGGGTGCTTTATCACCGTCGTTCGCCAATCGACCATCTGCTACAACTGCGCGATCAGTTGCGTGATGGCGGCGAACTGGTGCTGGAGACCTTGATTATTGATGGTGATGACCATGATGTGCTGCTGCCGGAAGACCGCTATGCGCAGATGCGCAATGTCTGGTTTATTCCGTCGATTCCGGCCCTGACCGGCTGGCTGGCGCGTAGTGGTTTCGAGAATATTCGCGTGGTCGATGTGAATGTCACCTCGGTCGAGGAGCAGCGTCGCACTGACTGGATGCGTAATGATTCCCTCGCTGAATTCCTTGACCCTCGCGATCCAGCTCTTACTATTGAAGGACATCCCGCACCGAAACGTGCCATTTTTATTGCCAACCGCCGCGCCGGTAGCTATTAGACCCTCACCGACTCAGATACAATAACCCTAATTTGTTTAACCAAAACAAGACAACGTCCATGAAAACAACTCGATTTCCGCGTAGCGCTTTGATCCCCTTGTTGTTAATTCCAGGTTATGTGCTGGCAGAACAATCTGCCCAGTCAGCTGACCAACTCAAGACTGACCTCACGAGCAGTGAAGCCCGCATCCAGCAAACGGTTGTCCAGGGTCAACAGCGGATCCTGGATCAGAATGTCCAGATGGACGGTAATCTGAAGGAGCTGCTGGCCCAGCAGGACAAGACCCGCCAGGCGATTCAGGATCTGAAAAACCTGCAGCAGCAGTTGAGCCGGCAGATGCAACAGGTGGTACGTAGCAATATGAGTGACAAGGACAAGGCTTCCTGCCCGGTGGTCGAGCCCGGCCTGACCACGGCGGATGGTAAACTGTTCCTCGGCGAATCCGAGTGGGTGTATGTCGAAGAGGCCAATGGCGCCTTCCAGACCCGTGTCGATACCGGTGCGGCCACCTCCTCTATCAGCGCGACCGATATCACAGTGTTTGAACGTGAAGGCAAGCGCTGGGTCAAATTCAAGATGCCGCTGGACGGTGGCAAGAGCCTGGATCTCGAAGCACCGTTCGTGCGCTACGTGCGCATCAAGCAGGCCTCGGCTGACGGTACCGACCGTCGTCCCGTGGTCCGTCTGACCATCCAGATTGGCTCCTTGACCGAAAAGGCCGAATTCAGCTTGAAGGACCGCTCTGAAATGGACTTCTCGCTGTTGTTGGGTCGCGAGTTCATCAAGGATGTGGCCGTGGTCGACGTGGCACGCGAATTCATCCAGCCGAAGCCAGATGCGGCACTGAACGTGACCTCGAAGAAGGAAGCCGCCAAGGCGGCCGCCGACAAAGCCGCTGCTGATAAGGCCGCTGCGGACAAAGCAGATGCCGACAAGAAGCCGGCTGCCGATGCCAAGGCGACCGACAAGAAAGCAACCGACACCAAGAAGGCTGCTGACACCAAAAAACCTGCCGCCGACAAAAAGCCGGCCGCCAAGGTGAAAAAGCCGGCGGATGACGCCGACGCCACCGAAGAATCCACCAAGGACACCAAATAACCCATGGTCTCCCGTCGCCCCTTTTACATCGTCGTCGCCATGCTGTTTATCGTAGGGCTTGGCTTGATGATCTATCGTCACATGGCCTTCGATGTGCCATGGCTGCCCGGTGAATACCGCCATATCTGGTCGGTAGAAGCCAAGGTCGAGTTTGATGCCAACGACCAACCGGTCGTGGCATCACTGGCTATTCCGTCGACCCAGCAGGGTTTCACCCTGGTGGACGAGTCAGCCGCCAGCCCGGGCTACGGACTCTCCTTCGTTGACAAGGATGGCACCACCCGCGCCGAGTGGTCGGTGCGTAATGCCAAGGGCCATCAGGAGCTCTACTATCGCGTCGATATGTTGAGTGACCCGTATGCCCGCGCGCTGCCCGCTACCCCGCCGGCGATCGAGAAGGTGATCGAGAAAGAGCCGTTCGCCACCGCGATGTCGCAGATCATCGAGCGCGCCAAGGAGCGTTCGGCAGATGCTTACACCCTGACTCGCGAAATTCTCAAAGAGTTCCAGAACCAGGATCAGAACGCCGAACTGCTGCGCAACCACAAGTCGCGCGCCCAGTTGGTGGTCGACATGCTGAACATGGCCGATATTCCGGCCCGTGTGGTGCGTGCCGTGAACATGGAAGATGGCCGTCGTCGCCAGGCGCTGGTCGACTATGTCCAGGTGTTCAAGGACGACAAGTATGACCTGTTCGATCCGCAAACCGGCGTCCAGGGCCAGCCGGCCAACCTGCTGATGTGGGAATACAACTCGCAATCGCTGCTGGATGTCACCGGTGGTAGCAAGTCGCGAGTCACCTTCTCCATCATTCGCAAGCAAGTCGCCGTCGCCAAGGCACTGACCGCCAAGTTCGAACACACCAACATGCTCAACTTCTCGGTTGATACCTTGCCGGTAGAAGAGCAGGCCCTGTTCAAGGGCATCCTGCTGATCCCAATCGGGGTACTGGTGGTGGTGTTCCTGCGCGTGCTGGTCGGTCTCAAGACCTCAGGCACCTTCATGCCGGTGCTGATCGCAATCGCCTTCCTGCAAACCAACCTGGTGGTGGGCCTGCTCGGCTTCCTGTCGATTGTCGGCGTCGGGCTGGTGATCCGCTCCTGGCTATCACGACTAAACCTGTTGCTGGTGTCGCGTATCTCGGCGGTGATTATCACGGTTATCGGTATCATCTGCTTCCTCTCGGTGCTGACCTACAAGCTGGGTCTGAGCGAAGGGATGCGTATCACCTTCTTCCCGATGATCATCCTGTCGTGGACCATCGAACGTATGTCCATCCTGTGGGAAGAAGAGGGTCCGAAGCAGGTCGTCAAGCAGGGCGGTGGTTCCTTGCTGGTTGCGGTACTGGCCTACCTGGCGATGAACAACAGCCTGGTCCAGCACCTGACCTTCAACTTCCTCGGCTTGCAGCTGATCATCATGGCCGCCGTACTGCTGATGGGTAACTACACTGGCTATCGCCTCTCCGAGTTGAAGCGATTCAAGCCCCTGGCTGACGAGCTGAAAAAGTAATATGTGGTTCTGGGAACGCTATACATCACCGTTCAAGCTGGCCAGCCTCGGCATCATGGGGATGAACCAGCGTAATGTGAATTACATTGGTCGCTACAATCCGCGCCAGTTTTATCCTTTGGTGGATAACAAACTGAAGACCAAGAACATCGCGGTCGCAGCCGGGGTGACGGTGCCGAAACTGATCGGCACCATCCAGCAGCAGCATGAAGTCGGCCGCATTGCCGAGATGGTCAAAGACTGGTCCGGGTTCTGTATCAAGCCGGCACGCGGCTCAGGCGGTAAGGGTATCCTGGTTATCGTCCGTCAGGAGGATGGCCAGTACTTCAAGCCGAACGGTTCGCCTTGCAATGTCGCCGACCTGGAGCGTCATATCTCCAACATCCTGGCCGGTCTGTTCTCGCTGGGCGGCAAGCCAGACTTCGTGCTGGTCGAAGACCTGATCCATTTTGATGACGTGTTTGACGGCTACTCCTTCGAAGGGGTGCCGGATACCCGCGTTATCATCTTCAAGGGCTTCCCGGTGATGTCGATGATGCGTCTGTCCACCGCCGCATCTGATGGCAAAGCCAACCTGCACCAAGGGGCAGTCGGTGTCGGTATTTGCGTCCGTACCGGCCGCGCTGTACGGGCGGTGCAGTACAACGAGCCGATCCGTTACCATCCGGACACGCAGAAAGATCTGTTCGAACTGGTGGTCCCCCACTGGTTGAAGCTGCTTAATCTGGCGGCCAGCTGCTACGAGATGTCCGGTCTTGGCTATATCGGTACCGATATGGTGCTGGACAAGAAGCGCGGCCCGATGCTGCTCGAACTGAACGCCCGTCCGGGTCTGGCCATCCAGACCGCGAATGCGGCCGGCATGCTGCCGCGGGTGCGTCAGATTGAAAAACTGGGCAACGTCAAGATGACACCGGAAGAGCGTGTGCAGTATGCCCGCGACCATTTCGGCGTGTTCGACGGTGACTGCCGGTCGTAGTCTCACGACGCGTATCACCCGTTCCTAAAAGTCCGCTGCGGCGGACTTTTTATTTGGCCGCTAGCCACACCGCAGCGCGACCAAAACAATCGGGGCACTCGCCAAGGGTGCCCCGATATCCATCCTCGATACAGCGCCATCTCCGACGCCCTTGGTCAGGGTGCGAGCCAGACCTAATTCGATAGAACGTTACGGCGTCACCGGTTGCCAGCCCTTGATACGGAACAGCCCGGGTTGAACCAGATCGTAGTGCGCATACAGGTAAGCAAACATCGCTTGGCGCGACGCCGACAAGGATTCCGGCTGCTGTGTGTAGCTGTCCAGCAAGCGGCTACGCACCACCACAAACTTAGGCTGCACCCGCTGCAGATCGGCCAGTACCCGCGCCTTGACGTCATAGCCCGGCGACACGTTATCGAAGAACAGATAGGGCGAAGCCGCCTTGCGATCCGCCCAGACATAGAACTGCGGAATGGTCCCCTCGACCCAGATGCGGTCTTGCGGCGCGGTCTCGGCGCGCACCTGCTGCACCTGCTGCCAGCCGCGGGCATTGAACGGACGGCCGCTGATCAGGCCGTAGTAGACCGAATAAGCCAGCAGCAGGCAGGGCACCACACCCAGCAGCACCACAGCACCACGGCGGATCAGCCGTTCGCCCTGCGGCACCTTGAGCCCCATCACCAGTGCAACGGCGGCCAGCAGGGCGACCACCGCAGCCGTTGCCAGCACCTTGACCACCTGCACCATCGGCCACTCAAAACGGGTCCAGACAAAAAACAGGTGTGGCACCACCAGATAGACCACCCAGGCGACCAACGTCATCCCAGCAATCAGGCCGGTACGCTCACGCAACGCCGGTGCCGCCTGGCACAGCAGGGCCAGCGGCAACGGCAGGAACGCCAGCACGATCTGGTCATAGTGATCATAGATATGGCCAGAGACCGAGTTAGCCACCACGCTGGCCACAGTCCCCAGTACCAGTACCGCCGCCAGCGAGGTCCAGACGCGCGGCGCACGCGCCGGCAGATCATGCTGCCAGTGATGGAGCAACCACAGCACGCCCGGCAACAGCAGTATCAGGCCGGTACGGAACACGCCAACCGCCCCCACTGACAGCGAGTGACCATTGCCGTAATTGTTGCCCATAAAGATGGCGTAGCCGTAGAACCAGAAATCCTGCAATACACCGTGGTGATTGAAATAGGCCACCAACGGCACCGCGACCACGGCGATCCCCAGCAAGGCCGAGGCCAGCAACGCCAGCGCATCGCGCCACTTGCCCTGCCAGCACCAGCCGAGGAACAGCACCGGGTACCAGCCCGCCCAGAAGGCGGCATTGTTCATGCGCAGCAGAGCCACCAGCCCAACGGTCAGTGCCGGGATCCAGGCCTGTTGCCAGCTAAAGCGGCCATCCACCAGCAGTCGCATAAACGAGTACTGGGCAACCAGCGCCAGGCAGAACGCCCAGTCTTCGGTCATGTTGCCGTAGTAGTAGCGAAAGCCAATCAGCCCGAGCACGCCGAGCAGTGCGGCAAAGCGCGCCAGCGGTCGTAATGCCAGTAGCGCCAGCGCCTGCCAGGTAGAATAGAGGCCAAGGGTCAACAGCACCGTTTCAAACAGGGCCATACCACGAAAACCGCCCAGTTTGTAACCGATGGCATCGAGCAGGAAGATCACCGGTCCCTTGATGTCGATCATATCGCGGTACAACACGTCGCCATCGGCCCACATCTTGCCCATGCTGGCAAACACCGAGGCATCAAAAGCCGGTGCCATGCCATACCACAGCGGGTTCTGAATGGTCAGCAACAGCGCCATCACCGCCATCATGCCCAGCAAGGGCCCTCGTCGGCTGCAACTATCCTGTTGCAACCAGAACTGCTCGATGCGGGCGATGATGCCCATCCCCTGCCCGGCCTGCGGCTGTGCGGTCATGCTTTCTCCTTAATGGCGGGTGAACACAATGAAAAAGCCCCACAACGGGGCTTATTTCAATGAGTTGCCTCTTCTGGTCGGCTATCTTGCCGAGTTAGCCACAGGGTTTCAATACGATGAGACTGGACGGAGATCACGGTTATCTGCCAACCCTCCCATTCCAGCACTTCGTTGACCTGCGGTAGACGCTGCAGCCAGTCCATCAACCAGCCAGCCAATGTATGGTAATGCGCGGTGCCGGGTGCCGGAAAACCGATATGGCGCTGCAGATCCTGCAGCAGGCTGTCGCCACTCACCCGCCAGCTCTCCGGCCCCAACTCGACCAGATCACTCTCCTCTTCGCCGGTCTCCGGCAGTTTACCGGCAATCCCCTCCATCACATCACGGATGGTTGCCAGCCCTTCGAAGTTACCAAACTCATCCAGCACAAATGCCAGATAATTCTTCGCCTGACGAAACTGTTCCAGCGCATTCAATACCGTGATGGTCTCCGGCAAACACAGCGGTTGCTGAATCATCTGATCCAGCTGCAACGGCTGCTGGTTAATCAGGCGAGCGAGCACATCGCGCTTACGGATAATCCCCAGCGGCATGTCCTTGTTGCCCTGGCGGATCACCACCAAGCGCGAGTGCGGGGTATCCGCCAAGCGTTGCAACAACTGCTGCTCATCCTCCGCCAAATCGATCATCTCGACATCACGGCGTACCGTCATCACCGCCCGCACCGGCAGGGATGACAATTGCAGCACGCGGGAGACCATCTCCTTCTCCTCGTCGGCAAACATGTTGTCTTCCGCCGTCGGCAGCAAACTCTCCTGGAAGGTGCCCGGCGCATCGTTCTGTCTGGCATCGCCCATCAGGCGCAACACCAGTTCGGCGGTACGTTCCCGGCGGCGCAGTTTGCCGGCCAGCAACTTGGTCTGGTTGCTCCGCGCCAGCTGGTTGAACATCTCGATGACAATAGAAAAACCGATGGCGGCATACAGATAGCCCTTCGGAATATGAAAGCCCAACCCTTCGGCCACCAAGCTGAAACCGATCATCAGCAAAAAGCCCAGACACAGGATCACCAGTGTCGGATGGCGGTTGACGAATTCGGTCAGCGGTTTGCTGGCCCAGATCATGATGCCGATGGCAATCGCCACCGCCAGCATCATCACTGACAGATGCTGCGCCATCCCGACCGCGGTAATCACCGCATCCAGCGAGAACACCGCATCGAGTACCACGATCTGGGTGACCACGGTCCAGAATGCCGCATACACCCGGTTCTCGCCCGTGCCATGCTCTTCGCCTTCCAGGCGGCCATGCAGTTCGCGGGTGGCTTTGAATAACAGGAAGAACCCGCCGATCAGCAGGATCAAGTCACGACCAGACAGGCCATGTCCCCAGATACTGAACCAGGGTCTGGTCAAGGTGACCAGCCAGGCCATGGCGGACAGCAGCCCCATGCGCATAAACAGGGCCAGTGACAACCCGAGGCGTCGCGCACGGTCGCGTTGTTCCGGCGGCAGTTTGTCCGCCAGAATGGCAATAAACAGCAGGTTATCGATCCCGAGCACAATCTCGAGGATCACCAGGGTCAACAAGCCCAACCAAGCGGTTGGATCCATCACCCAAGCAAAATCAAACATAATGACTCCAGTTACTCTTTTGATCTGAAAAGAAAATTAGCGGCGGTGACGGCGGCACTCAGAGCAAAAGCGGAAATGGATCACGGCGCAGGGTTCTGCAGGAAAGGAGAGATAACAGAGAAAAGCTGGAAAGGGGCAAGTAGCACAAGGGACTACTGTCGCTGTTCATAGGGGCCTCAGTAATAAAAAACACCGCTACAGAGTAGGTGTAGCGGTGTTTTTGGTCAAGTGACGATCTGATGTCAAACCCGAATGGATAGCTGGATTAACCGCGCGCCTGCCGTCGCGCCAGCAATGACTGGCGTACTGTCTCCGGTGCCGCCAGATAGGCTTGCAATCCACGGGCGCGCAATTGGCAGGACGGGCAGGTGCCGCACCCGTCGCCCATGACACCGTTGTAGCAGGTCAGGGTCCGCTGGCGCACCAGATCCAGCTGGCCGTACTGGTCGGCCAATGCCCAGGTCTGCGCCTTATCCAGCCACATCAACGGGGTGACAAAACGGATATCGCGCGCCATGCCCAGCGTCACCGCCTGATTGAGCGCGCGCACAAACTCGTCGCGGCAGTCCGGATAGCCAGAGAAGTCGGTCTCGCATACCCCGGTGATCACACTCTCTGCTCCGACCTGATAGGCATAGATCGACGCCAAGGTCAGGAACAGGATATTGCGTCCCGGCACGAAGGTATTCGGCAATCCATTTTGTTGCAGCTCGCCACTCACCGGGATCGCATCCCGGGTCAGCGATGAAATCGCCAATTCATTCAGCAGCGACACATCCAGCACCTTGTGCGCCACCACACCCAGCTCGTGGGCCAGATCGCGAGCGACCTCGACCTCCTGACTATGGCGCTGGCCATAGAAGAAGGTGATGGCATGCACCTCGTCGTATTGCTGCAACGCCTCGACCAGACAGGTGGTACTGTCCTGTCCGCCACTGAAAACCACTACTGCCTTGCTCATGCCGGGTTCCTGCTATGACTTAACGGTTACTCTGCGACTTAACTGTGACGACCACGCGGCTTGCCGGGACGCGCCTGCGCCTCGGTGCTGCCCGCACGGGTGCGTTGCTGCATCGGACGCGACGGTTTGCGCGCCTTGCCGGCTTGATCCTTGTTCACGCCGGTTGACTTGCCCTGCCCCGGACGCGCAGTGGATGCCGGTTGTGCTGCCGGTTGGCGATACCCCTCTTGCCCTCGCTCAGCCGCCGGACGGCCATCGGTGTGCTGCCGTTCACGGTGCTTGCGTACTGCGCGACGAATGCGCGCATTGATACGGAACTGGCTACGCTGATCATCCAGTTGCACCTTGGTACGGGTCTCTTCCGGCAGCCCGACCAGCGCACGCAGATAGTTGACCTTGTCCAGCTCCAGCTCACTCCAGCCACCACGCGGGATATGCTTTTCCAGCTGGATATCCCCATAACGCACACGGATCAGGCGGCTGACCTGCACTTCCTGGGTTTCCCACAGGCGGCGCACTTCACGGTTACGCCCTTCGCGCAGCACGACATTGAACCAGTGGTTCATGCTGGTGCCCGGTGCTTTGGTGATTTCATCAAAGTGAGCCGGACCATCTTCCAGCTGCACGCCGGTCTTCAGACGACGCAGCATGGCATCGTCCACTTCCCCAAACACGCGCACCGCATATTCGCGCTCGACTTCATTGCGCGGATGCATCAGGCGGTTGGCCAGTTCACCATCGGTGGTAAACAGCAGCAGCCCTGAGGTGTTCACGTCCAGACGGCCCACGGCAATCCAGCGGCCATCCTGAATATGTGGCAGACGATCAAAGACGGTTGGACGGCCTTCCGGATCCTTGCGGGTACACATTTCGCCTTCCGGCTTGTGGTAGGCCAGTACGCGGCAGACCACTTCCGCAGCCGGCTTGGCACTGATTGGGTGACCGTCGATACGGATCGCCGCTGACGGCTCGACACGATCGCCCAGGGTGGCCACCTTGCCATCGACACTGACACGACCTTCGGTGATCAAGGCTTCCATCTCACGACGGGAGCCGATGCCGGCACGCGCCAGCACTTTTTGCAATTTTTCGCTCATTTATCCAGTCTCGTTGCTGCCCGGCAAACGCCGGACCAGTCATTGTTGCGGGCCCCTACCGGGCCCCCATGGCCGTTTATCGGAACGGGGCCGGATCGCCGGCGCCTTCACGCACGACGACAGGGTTGTCTTCTGAAAAGTCGATCACCGTGGTCGGTTGCTCGGAGAGATAACCGCCATCAATGATCAAATCTACGTGATGTTCCAGCCGGTCGCGGATCTCATACGGGTCAGCTTCGGCCATCCCGGTGCCGGGCAGGATCAGCGAAGTCGACATCAGCGGCTCGCCGAGGGCGTCCAGCAAGGCCAGCGCGATCCGGTTATCCGGCACGCGGATACCGATAGTCTTGCGCTTCTCGTTCATCAGACGACGCGGGACTTCCTTGGTCGCCTTGAAGATAAAGGTGTAGGGGCCCGGGGTGTTGTGTTTGATCAGGCGGAACGCCTGATTCTCCACCCGCGCATACAGCGACAACTCAGAGAGATCGCGGCAGACCAGCGTAAAGTTATGGTTGCTGTCGAGTTGGCGGATGCGGCAGATGCGCTCCATCGCCGACTTGTTTTCCAGCAGACAACCGAGGGCATAGCCCGAGTCGGTCGGATAGATGATCACCCCACCATCGCGCACCAGCGCAACGGCTTGATTGACCAGGCGCACCTGGGGTGTTTCAGGATGGACCACAAAAAACTGGCTCATAACAATTCCTCCCGGAATGGTGCGGATGCCTCGGCATCCGGAAATTGATGCCACACAGGGGTGACATCTTTTGGCAGCCACAAATTCTTACCCAACTCCAGCCACGTTGTTGGGGAGTGGAAGTCGGAGCCGACAGAGGCCAACAAACCGTGTTCGCGGCACCACTGCCCCAGATTCGCCCGTTCGTTCGGGCTCTGCTGTGGCAAGCTCACTTCCATGGCATCCCCGCCTGCCTCGGCAAACTGCGCGATCAGACGTTTCAGCCACTTGGTAGAAAGTGTATACCGTCCGGGATGGGCCAGTACAGCCCAACCGCCGGCCTGATGGATGACAGCGATAGCCTCGGCCATGCTCATCCACTGGTGCGGTACATAGGCTTTGGCCCCGCGGCCCAGATATTGATCGAACGCCTTTTGCTGCGAATGACAGTGGCCAGCCTCGACCAGAAAGCGGGCAAAGTGCGCCCGGGTCAAGGTGGCATCACCGGCGAGTGCCAACGCCCCTTCATAGGCACCGGCTATCCGTTGCTTCTCCAACCGGCGCCCTAATTCGACGGCGCGGATGTTTCTTGCCTCAGCCTGACGGCCAATCGCCGCTGTCAATTCGGAAGAAGTTGCATCAATATGCAACCCTACAATATGTATCTCTATAGAATCCCAGCTGGTTGACAGTTCTATCCCATTGACCAGCTTCAGGGCGAGATTTTCCTCTGCGATGGTGGCATGCGCAGCTGGCAGGCCAGCTACCGTGTCATGGTCGGTCAAAGCCAGCATGTCTACCTGCTTGCTCACGGCCCGGCGAACCAGGTCGGCCGGGGATAATCGCCCATCAGAGGCTGTTGAATGGCTATGCAAGTCGACGCGCATCAGAGTTCCAGCTAAAAGAGGCTTGACAACCTTCCGGATTTATCGCTTTACTGTAGCCACGTTGCGATTGACACCGCAAACACCGATTACACAAAAACCTGAACACACAAGACGTAAACAAAGGACTTTTTCCCATGAGCCTGATCCGCACCCAGAACATTCGTTGGTGGTGGCGCACTCCCTAACAGCGGGCGTGGGGCTTTTGCTATGTCATAAAATGTGTACAGACAGAACACCCAGAAAGGCCCGCCAGGAATAGCGGGCCTTTTTATTATCCGGGAAACAGGGACGAGATGAAACCCAAACACCACAAACAGACCTGGCGATGGTGCATGCAGCAAGTGCCGTACCCCTTACTCCTAGCATGATGACCACAAGGATTTTGCCATGAATGCACGTCTGAACCAGAACACCATCGCCCAGGGAGGCCGCCATGTCTGAGCTGTCCCCCCTGATCCTGTTACAAGTTGAAGCGGCCCATGTGGCCGATCCGCTGGCCCTGTTTACCCAACTGACGCGGACTGGCGACAACAGCCTGTTGCTGGAGTCGGCCGAAATCGACACCAAGGCTGGCACCCAGAGCCTGCTGCTGGTCGATGCCTGCGTCCGCCTGACCTGTCTCGGCAACACCGTCACCGCCGAAGCGCTGAATACCAACGGCACCACAGTGCTGGACACCCTGCAATCGGCCCTGCCGGTCAGCGTCAGCCGTGAGCGCAACGGCCAGCGACTGCACCTGCAGTTCCCGCAGATCGATGCCGGCCAGGATGAGGACAGCCGCCTGAAGGCGCTGTCGGTGCTCGATACCCTGCGCACCCTGCTGGTCCGCCTGCACAGCCCGGCGCATCCGGAAGCATTGTTTCTCGGCGGGATCTTTGCCTATGACCTGATTGCCGGCTTCGAACAGCTACCCGCGGTGGTGGATGGCGATAACGACTGTCCGGATTTCTGCTTCTATGTAGCGGAAACCCTGCTGCATATCGACCACCGCCAGCAACTGACCGATGTGCGCGCCGTGGTGTTTGCCGGCCCGCAGGCGGAAGCCGAACAGGCGCGTCTGCAGGCCCGCGTCAGCGAACTCAAGCAGGTGTGCGACCACTTTGTCGCCCCGGCACTGCCGGCCGCCCTGCCACTGGACGGGCTGCTGCGCACCAACCGTGATGACAAGGCCTACTGTGCCGATGTCGAACGGCTGAAAGGACACATCCGCAAGGGCGATATCTTCCAGGTGGTGCCGTCACGCTGCTTCACCCTGCCCTGCCCACAGCCGCTGCTGGCCTATCGCCAGCTGAAAAAAACCAATCCTAGCCCGTACATGTTCTATATGAACGACCGCGACTTCACCCTGTTCGGCGCCTCGCCGGAGAGCGCGGTGAAGTTCGAGGCCGCCAACCGCCAGGTCGAGATGTACCCGATTGCCGGCACCCGCCGTCGTGGCCTGAACAGCGATGGCAGCGTCAATCTGGATCTGGATGGCCGTCTCGAGCTCGAACTGCGCCAGGATAGCAAGGAGACCGCCGAGCACCTGATGCTGGTTGATCTGGCGCGTAACGACATCGCCCGCATCAGCGAGCCAGGCACCCGCCATGTGCGTGACCTGCTCAAGGTCGACCGCTACAGCCATGTCATGCATCTGGTCTCCCGCGTGGTCGGTACCCTGCGCCATGACCTCGACGCCCTGTATGCCTATCAGGCGTGCATGAACATGGGCACCCTGACCGGGGCGCCGAAGATCCGCGCCTCGGAGCTGATCCGCGAAGTGGAAGGCATCCGTCGCGGCAGTTACGGCGGCGCGGTCGGTTATCTGTGCGGCAATGGCGACATGGATACCTGCATCGTGATCCGCTCGGCGTTCGTCAAGCACGGGCAGGCCCATGTGCAGGCCGGTGCCGGGGTGGTGTTCGACTCGCGCCCGCAGGCCGAAGCCGATGAAACCCGTAACAAGGCGGCCGCGGTGCTGAATGCCATCGCCCTGGCCCATGGCAAGACGCTGGCGGAGGTGACCCATGGCTGAGACCATTTTCCTGCTCGATAACTTCGACTCCTTTACCTATAACCTGGTCGATCAGTTCCGTACCCTCGGCCACCCGGTGCAGATCTACCGTAATAGCCTGCCGGCCGCGGAAATCTATGCCCGCATCCAGTCCTGCCCCGGTAATCCGGTGCTGGTGCTCTCCCCGGGCCCTGGCGCGCCGCACGAAGCCGGCTGCATGATCGAGCTCATCGGCTTGTGTCGCGGCAAGGTGCCGATGATCGGTATCTGTCTTGGCCATCAGGCGATCTGCGAATACTACGGCGGTACCGTCGGCTCAGCCGGCGAAATCATCCACGGCAAGACCTCGCAGATCGAGCATACCGGCCAGGATATGTTTGCCGGACTAGGTAACCCGCTGCCGGTGGCCCGTTACCACTCGCTGGTCGCCACCTATGTGCCGCCGGAGCTTGCGGTGATCGCCCACTATCGCGACATGCCGATGGCGGTGCTGCAGCGCGCCGACCGCGTGCTCGGCTTCCAGTTCCACCCGGAATCGATCATGACCACCGAAGGCGCCCGTCTGCTGACCCAGAGCCTGCGCTTTGTCACCGCCACGGACGACCATAAGGAAAATCATCATGCATGAGGCACTGGATACCCTGTATCGCGGTCAGGACCTCGACCGCGCTACCGCGCAGGCACTGTTCGATATCGTGCTGCGTGGCGAAATGGACCCGATTGTGCTGAGTTCGCTGCTCACCGCGCTCAAGATCAAGGGCGAAGCCCCGGCCGAGATTGCCGGCGCCGCCAGCGCGCTGCTGGCCGCTGCCAAGCCGTTCCCGCGTCCAGAGTACGAGTTCTGCGACATCGTCGGTACCGGTGGTGACGGGCTGCATACCATCAATATCTCCACCCTGTCGGCGCTGGTCGGTGCCGAGTGCGGCATCAAGGTGGCCAAACATGGCAATCGCAGTGTCTCCTCCAAGACCGGTTCGTCCGATCTGCTCGACAAGCTCGGCATCCGGCTGGACATGTCGCCGGCCGTCGCTCGCCGCTGTCTGGACGAAGTGAACGTCTGCTTCCTGTTTGCTCCGCAATACCACAGCGGCATCCGCCACGCGATGCCGGTGCGTCAGGCGCTGAAGACCCGTACTGTGTTCAACGTGCTCGGCCCGCTGATCAACCCGGCGCGCCCGACCTACCAGCTGATGGGGGTCTACAGCCCGGAGCTGGTCGGCCCGATTGCCGCTACCCTGCAACAGCTGGGGCTGCAACGCGGCATGGTGGTGCACGGTGCCGGGCTAGATGAGGTCGCACTGCATGGTGTCACCCACTATGCCGAGATCCGTGACGGCGCCATCTACTCGGGTACCCTGACCCCGGCTGACTTTGGCCTCGCCGAATATCCGCTGGAGGCGATCCGTGGTGGTGAGCCGGAAGAGAACCGCCAGATCAGCGAACGCATCCTGTCCGGCCAGGGCAGTGATGCACAAAATGCCGCCATCGCCCTCAACCTGTCGCCACTGCTGCGCATGGCCGGCAAGGTTGACACCCTGGCGCAAGGCGCGGAATGTGTCATCGAAACCCTGCGCAGTGGCAAGGTGCTGGCGCGTGTCGCCCGCCTCGCCGCCTTGAGCCACACAGAGGAGACTACCGCGTGATCGAGCTCAACCATGCCTCGATGAATGAAACCGTGCTTGGCCGCATCGTTGCCGACAAGCAGGCCTGGGTGGCCGCCCGTCAGGCGGTGCAACCGCTGGCGAGCTTCCAGGATGCATTGCAGCCCAGCGACCGCGACTTTCATGCCGCGCTGCGCCAGAGCCACAAGGTGTTCATTCTGGAGTGCAAGAAGGCCTCGCCGTCCAAGGGGCTGATCCGGCCGGACTTTAATCCGGCGGCGATTGCCGGCATCTATGATCGCTATGCCGCCGCCATCTCGGTGCTCACCGACGAGAAGTATTTCCAGGGCAATTTCGAGTTCCTGCCACAGGTGCGTGCTGCAGTGCAGGTCCCGGTACTGTGCAAGGACTTCATCATTGATCCGTATCAGATCTACCTTGCCCGCCACTATCAGGCTGATGCCATCCTGCTGATGCTGTCGGTACTGACCGACGAGGCTTGGCAGGCGCTGGCGACGGTGGCCCGTTCGCTGAACATGGGCATCCTCACCGAAGTCAGCAACGACAGCGAACTCGAGCGCGCGATTGCCCTTGGCGCCCCGGTGATCGGCATCAATAACCGCAACCTGCGCGATCTGACCATCGATCTGCAGCATACCCGCGACCTGGCCCCGCGCATCCCCGAGGATCGCGTGATCATCTGCGAGTCCGGTATCCATACCCATGATCAGGTGCGCGAGCTGGGTCGCTATGCCGATGGCTTCCTGGTCGGCTCCTCACTGATGGCACAGGACGATATTGATATGGCCTGCCGCCAGCTGGTGCTCGGCCAGAACAAGGTTTGTGGCCTGACCCGTGCGCAAGATGCCGCGGCCGCCTACCAGGCCGGCGCGGTGTTCGGCGGTCTGATCTTTGTCGAGGGCAGCCCGCGCTGTGTGGACGAGGAGCAGGCGCGCTGCGTGATGGCCGGTGCGCCGTTGCAGTATGTCGGCGTGTTCCGCAACTGCGAGCCGGAAACCGTCGCCCTGCTGGCCAAACGGCTGGGGCTGGCCGCGGTGCAACTGCATGGTAACGAGCCGGTCGATACCATGATCTCGCTGCGTAAGGAGTTGCCCGCCACTTGCCAGATCTGGAAGGCGCTGCCGGTCACCGACCAGCTGCCGCTGGCGGCGATGCGCCAATATACCGATGTCGCCGACCGCCTGCTGCTCGATACCAAGGTCGGCAACCAGAGCGGCGGCACCGGTCAGCGTTTTGACTGGCAGTTGCTTGACGGCCAGGACACCTCGCGACTCATGCTGGCCGGCGGGATCAACCCCGACAATGCGGCCGAAGCCGGTCGGGTCGGCTGTATTGGCCTTGACCTGAACTCCGGTGTCGAACAAGCGCCCGGCATCAAGGATGCCACCCTGATTCAACGTGCTTTTGCAGCACTGCGTGCCTGACGCACGCCAACAAGGAATACGCTGATTATGACTCTGCTCAATCCGTTTTTTGGTGAATTTGGTGGCATGTATGTGCCGCAGATCCTGGTGCCGGCGCTGCTGCAGCTGGAAAAAGCCTTCATCGATGCGCAGCAGGATCCGGCCTTTCATGCCGAGTTCCGCTCGCTGCTGACCGAATATGCCGGCCGGCCGACCCCGCTGACCCTGTGCCGCAATCTGACGCAAGGGACCAAGACCCGCCTCTATCTGAAGCGTGAAGACCTGCTGCATGGCGGCGCACACAAGACCAACCAGGTGCTCGGTCAGGCCCTGCTCGCCAAGCGCATGGGCAAGACCCGTATCATCGCCGAGACCGGTGCCGGTCAGCATGGTGTAGCCACCGCGCTGGCCTGTGCCCTGCTTGGCCTGCCCTGCCGCGTCTACATGGGCGCCGTCGACATGGAGCGCCAGAAGCCGAACGTGTTCCGTATGCGACTGATGGGGGCCGAAGTGGTCGGCGTGACCGCCGGCTCCGCCACCCTGAAAGATGCCTGTAACGAGGCGCTGCGTGACTGGACCGCCAACTACGAGGATACCCACTACATGCTGGGTACCGCGGCCGGCCCGCATCCGTTCCCGACCATCGTCCGCGAATTCCAGCACATGATCGGCGAAGAGGCGAAGGAGCAGCTGCAGCAGGTCGAGCATCGACTGCCGGATGCCGTGATCGCCTGTGTCGGGGGTGGCTCGAACGCCATCGGTATGTTTGCCGACTTTATCGATGAGCCCTCCGTCCGTCTGATTGGCGTCGAGCCAGCCGGTCACGGTATCGAAACTGGCGAGCACGGCGCACCGCTCGGTCATGGCACCAAGGGGGTGTTCTTCGGCATGCACTCCTATCTGATGCAAGATAAGCATGGCCAGATCGAAGAGTCTTACTCGATTTCTGCTGGCCTTGACTTCCCGTCGGTCGGCCCGCAGCACGCCCATCTGGCCGCCACCGGTCGCGGTGAATATGTATCGGTCACCGATCAGGAGGCGCTGGATGCCTTCCAGGAGCTGGCGCGCCATGAAGGCATCATTCCGGCGCTGGAGTCCTCCCATGCGCTGGCCCACGGCCTGAAGATGGCCCGCCAGAACCCGGACAAGGAGCAGGTACTGATCGTCAATCTCTCCGGTCGCGGGGACAAGGACATCTTTACCGTTGCCGATATTCTGGAAAAACAAGGAGCCCTGTGATGAGCCGCTACGTAGAACTGTTCTCCCGTCTGGCCGCCCGTCAGGAAGGGGCTTTTGTCCCGTTTGTCACCCTGGGCGACCCGACCCCGGCGCAAACGCTGGATATTATTGATGCCCTGGTTGCCGGCGGTGCTGATGCGTTGGAGCTCGGTATCCCGTTCTCCGATCCGGTGGCCGATGGCCCGACCATCCAGGACGCCACCACCCGCGCCCTCAAGGCGGGTACCACGCCGGATATCTGTTTTGATCTGCTGGCCAAGGTGCGCCAGAAGTACCCGCACCTGCCAATTGGCCTGCTGCTGTATGCCAACCTAGTCTATGCTCGCGGGCTGGATGCCTTCTACAGCAAGGCCGCTGCGGTCGGGGTAGACTCGATTCTGGTCGCCGACGTGCCGCTGGAGATGAGTGCCGACTATCGTGCCGCCGCGGCGCGCGCCAATGTCGCCTCAATCTTTATCGCACCACCGAATGCCGATGATGCCACGCTGCAGAAGGTGGCTGAATATGGTCAGGGCTACACCTATCTGCTGAGCCGTGCTGGCGTCACCGGCACTGAAACCAAAGCCGGCAAGCCGATTAACCATCTTCTGGAGCAGCTACAGGCTCACCGTGCACCGCCAGCCCTGCTCGGTTTTGGCATCAGCGAACCGGCACAGGTTCGCGAAGCACTGGCCGCCGGAGCCGCCGGGGCGATCTCCGGCTCGGCGGTGGTCAAAATCATCGCCAACAATCTGTCAGCGCCAGCGAAGATGCTGAGCGAACTGGAAAGCTTCGTGCGTAATATGAAGGCCGCCACCCTGCCGGCCTGATAAACCGACCGCTAGCGAATTCGTTTGCGTCCGTACCGGCTCTCCCACAGTGGCCTGCTCTCTTCACCGTGAGCAGGCCTTTGTACTTTTTTTCGGCGTCAACTGCCGGTAGACTGCACCCGTACCTGATGAGGACTCTGCATGAAACAGTTTTTTGACTTTATCCCCCTGCTGGTGTTTTTCCTAGTCTACAAGTTTTTTGACATCTACTACGCCACCGGCGCCCTGATGGTCGCCACCGTTCTGCAAATTGCCTTCACCTGGTTCACGGTGCGCAAACTGGAGAAGACCCACCTGATCACGCTGGCCATGGTGCTGGTGTTTGGCGGCTTCACTCTGTTCTTCCACAATGACGTCTTTATCAAGTGGAAGGTCACCGCCATCAACCTGCTGTTCGCCGTCGCGCTGGTGCTCAGCCAGTACGTCTGGCGCAAGCCGCTGATCAAGCAATTGCTGGGTAAAGAGATGCAGCTGCCGGATGCCATCTGGCATCGCGTCAACCTGGCCTGGGCCGGCTTCTTCGCCATCTGTGCCGGTCTGAATACCTGGATTGCCTTCCATATGAGCCAGGAGGCCTGGGTCAACTTCAAGGTGTTCGGCCTACTCGGCATGACGCTGGTGTTCACCGTACTGACGGTGCTCTACCTCTACCGTCACCTGCCGGCGGAGACCGCCGATAAGGACCAACAGTAATCGTTCTGGACAGGCGCTACGGCGCCTGTTTTCATATCCAGGTTCCGCTTTTTTTTTCCCGGCCAGCATGCCGGTTTGCCCCGCGTAATGCGTCGTCATTGGTACAAGGAGTCACCCCATGTGGTATCTGATTTTTGCAGAAGACACCCCGGATAGTCTGGCCAAGCGCCAGGCCGCCCGTCCGGCCCATCTGGCCCGCCTGCAGGCGCTGGTCGCGGAAGATCGCCTGCTGCTGGCCGGCCCGCATCCGGCGTTGGACAGCGAAGATCCGGGCAGTGCCGGCTTTACTGGCAGCACCGTGATTGCCCGCTTTGAGTCGCTGGAGGAGGCCCGGGTCTGGGCCGAGGCCGACCCTTATGTCGAAGCCGGCGTCTATCAGCAGGTCACGGTCAAGCCGTTCAAGATCACCGTCAAACCGCCGCAGGCATTCTTTTAATTACTTTTGCCACCACGCTGCACCTCGATGGTGAACCATGAAGCCGGAGCATTCCGGCTTCCGTGTTTTTGCACTAAGTTGGTGACTCTCGCTGGTGGTAGATAGGGCGATTACTCTGATTTCCATACCATTCATCCATCATTTCCAATAACAACGGGATATTTATTTGCGCCGCCACCGGCTTATACTGTGCGCTGCGATGCGCTGACAAGGAAAGGAATCCAACATGAAAGTCTCGGTAATCGGTGCCGGCGCGGTAGGCGTCTCGGTCTGCCAATATCTACTGCTTAACGGTGCCTGCGACAGCCTAGTGCTGGTCGATTTGAATAAAGAGAAGGCGGAGGGCGAAATCCTCGATTTTGGCCATACCACCTCGCTGACCTTCAGTCGTAACGTCCACCTCAAGCATGGCGACTACGCCGATTGCGCCGGTAGCCGTCTGGTGATTATTACCGCCGGTGCCCAGATCAAGGCCGGCCAGACCCGAGACGAACTGGCACAAATCAACGCCCGCATCATTGTCGATATTGCCCGCGAACTGGAAAAGGTGGTCCCCGACGCCATTCTGGTGCTGGCCACTAATCCGGTCGATCTGGTCACCCGCTTTGTGATTCGCAACACCAGCTATCCGCCGGAGCGGGTGATCAGCTCGGGCTGTGTGCTCGACTCGGCGCGTTTTATGAAAATCGTCGCCGATCGGCTGTCACTGGATCCGAAAAACGTGTTTGGCTACGTGCTGGGTGAACACGGCAAGACCAGCTTTATTCCGTGGAGTATCACCAATATCGGCGGTCTCTCGTTCGATGCTTGGTGTGACATGACCGGGGCTGACCGTCTGGTGCAGGACGAGATCCTGACTGCAGTGATGCAGGCCGGCTTCGAGATCTTCCAGCGTAAGCAGAATACCAACCACGGCATCGCCGCCAGCCTGTACCGTATCGTGCAGGCGATCCTGTTTAACGAAGGCTCTATCCTGCCGGTCGGGGTCTATCTGCAGGGCGAATATGGCATAGAGGATTGTGTGCTCAGCGTGCCGGTACTGGTCGATGCGCGCGGTATCGGCCAGATCCTGAACTATCCGCTGACCGCGGAAGAGCAGGCCAAGTTGCATCACTCGGCCCGTTATCTGCAGGCATTGGCGAGCACGGTCTCAGCCCAAACCGGTCTGCAATAGGCCAGCCATGCCTGCGTATCGGGTCTGGGTTCCCGACCCGATACGCCTTAAGCGCGCACCACAAACCAGGGGTTGAGCAGGGACTCCTTGCTATAACGCAGCGGCTCACCCTCTAGCGTCTCGACGCGTCCACCGGCGCCCTCGACCACCGCTTGCGCGGCGGCGGTGTCCCACTCACACGTCGGCCCCAGACGCGGATAGAGATGGGCCGAGCCTTCGGCCACCAGACAGAGTTTCAGGGAACTCCCCATTGCCACCAGATCGTGCTCGCCGAGTGCTGCCAGCCACTGCCGGGTCTCTTCGTTCTGATGCGAGCGGCTGCCGACCACTTGCAGGCGTTCGCCCGGCTGCGCCGGACGGGTATGCAACGTCTGCACGCCTTGCGCATCCTGACGCTGGCTACCATAGGCGCCGCCGCCCCAATAGGTCTGTCCGGTCACCGGTACATAGACCAGCCCCCACAACGGCTGCCCTTGATGGATCAGCGCGATATTGACGGTGAACTGGCCATTACGCTGCACAAATTCGCGCGTGCCATCCAGCGGATCAACCAGCCAGTAATAATCCGCCTGCAAGCGCAGCGCCTTCTCCTCGTCATTCGACTCTTCGGAGACCACCGGCCACTGCGGCGTGAGCGCTGAGAGTTGATCGACAATCAAGCGATGCGCCGCCCGATCGGCATCGGTCAACGGACTCTCGTCAGCTTTACTTGTCACATTAAACGGGCCATCGTAAATCGCCAGTATTGCCGCGCCGGCCTGTTGGCCGATCTCGATCACGCGCTCAATCTGCTTTTCTGTCAGGTGCATCGCCTCTCCCTGTGTATTACCCACCACCTGGCGGCAGTCTAGCGCAGCTATCTGCCAATCCATATATTAAAAATCAATATGTTATATAACGAGCTACTCTGGCCATTTGCCAGATACGGCAATCAGCACCGCCGACTACTGGGCAAAGGGGCAGGCGAAACAGCAAGCCATCCCTCGGCATGCTATGCGGGCTCAACCCTTGCAGACATGTTAACCAGAGAGAGGAGATCCCTGCATGAGATTACGCCATCTGACGTTTGCCCTGTTGCTGGCCAGCCAGCCTTTTATCGGCAATATGGCCAACGCCACCTCAACGCCGGCCAAGCCAGCCGCACAAGCCGTTGCGGCAGCCAGCGAAGCAGCCCTGATCAACATCAATACCGCCACCGCCGAACAACTGACCCAGTTGAAAGGCATCGGTAAGAAGAAGGCCGAAGCCATCATCGCCTGGCGGACTGAGCACGGTCCGTTCAGCGATGTGAATCAATTGACCGAGGTCTCCGGCATCAGTGAGCGTTTTGTTCAGCAACATCAGGCGCGGCTGACCGTCAAATAACATCGTCGCAGACCGGTTAAATATTCAGCAGACCGCTCATTTGGGCGGTCTGTTTACATCCGGTTGCCGCAATACGATTGGAGCAAGCCAAATGCCTCGGCTATGATAGGGGCAACCTGATGCTAGAGAGCCAATCAAGGATAAATAATGAATAAACAGAATGCAGTCCGCAAAGCCGTATTACCGGTGGCCGGTCTGGGTACGCGTATGCTTCCCGCTACCAAAGCTATTCCGAAAGAAATGCTGCCGGTCGTGGACCGTCCGTTGATCCAGTATGTGGTGGAAGAAGCCATCGCCGCCGGGATCAAGGAGATCATCCTGGTCACCCACTCCAGTAAGAACTCTATCGAAAACCACTTCGACAAGAGCTTCGAGTTGGAAGCCACGCTGGAAAAGCGCGTCAAGCGCCAGCTGCTGGCCGAAGTGCAGAGCATCTGCCCGAAAGATGTCACCATCATGCACGTCCGTCAGGGCGAAGCCAAAGGTCTGGGCCATGCTATCCTGTGCGCGCGTCCGCTGGTCGGTGATAACCCGTTTGCCGTGCTGCTGCCGGATGTCCTGATTGACGAAGTTGCCAGTGACCTGCACAAGGACAACCTGGCCGAGATGATTCATCTGTTTGATGAAAGCGCTGTCAGCCAGATCATGGTCGAGCCGGTGCCGCGTGAGCGTGTCAGTGATTACGGTATCGCCGATGTCAATGGTGCCGATCTCTCTGCCGGCGCCTCGTTACCCATGTCCAAGATTGTCGAGAAGCCGAGTGTGGCGGCCGCGCCGTCCAACCTGGCAGTCGTCGGCCGTTACGTGCTGTCTGCGGACATCTGGCCGCTGCTGGAAAAGACCCCGCTGGGCGCTGGTGATGAAATCCAGCTCACTGATGCCATCGCCATGCTGATGGACAAGCAACCGGTTAACGCCTATGCCATGAAGGGCAAGAGCCACGACTGCGGTAGCAAGATGGGTTACATGATGGCCAATATCCAATACGGCCTGCGCCACAAGAGCATCGGTGCCGAATTCCGTGCCTACCTGAAGCAGGTCAGCAAGGATCTGTAAGTTGCACGTCACTGCACATTGACGCGACGGGCTGGCAGTTCTCTGCCGGCCCGTTTTTTCATCCCGCGCCTCAGACTGCTCTATTCGGTTCCCAGCCCTTTGCACTGCCCGACCGCATCGCTCGCCGGAACGATGTCGAAACTTGATCACGATCACACGAATACGCTATGTTGTGCGCATTGTTAACAATTGAGTAACGAATAATGCTGCAACTGCAACGTGTGGGTCATAAAATTCTGGAATGGGCGCAGAGCGCGGGTTTACTGATTGTCGCCCTGTCTACCCTGTATGCAATCGGTCAGCATATCCTCGATATGATCAGTAACCGAGGGGTCGCATTGGCCGACCTGCTGATGCTGTTTATCTATCTGGAAGTGCTGGCGATGGTCGCCATGTATCTGGAGATGGGTAAACTACCCATTCGCATCCCGCTCTATATCGCTATCGTTGCCCTGGCGCGTTATCTGATCCTGGATATGAAGGAGATGGATACCCTGCGCATGCTCGGGGTGGCCGGCACAGCAGTCTTACTGGCTGGCTGTGTCTACATCATCCGTTATGGCCATTACCGCTTTCCCTACGCCAAGGAAGATTGATAGTTTTTTTCTATCACATCGACATAAATAACCCATTTTATCTATGGGTATTGGGCTGGTTATAGTGATTGCAACCCCGGAACATTGTTACCAAGGAGCACACCATGACCATCCCAACCATCAATATCGGTATTCCAGAAGCGGATCGTCAGCAGATTGCCGAAGGGCTGTCTCGCCTGCTGGCCGATACCTACACCCTGTATCTGCAAACCCACTATTTCCACTGGAACGTGACCGGCCCCATGTTCCAGACATTGCATCTGATGTTTGAAACCCAGTACAACGAACTGGCCTTGGCGGTAGACCTGATTGCTGAACGTATTCGTGCCCTGGGCGTCAAAGCACCCGGCACTTACCAGGCCTTTGCTCGCTTGAGCAGCATCGAAGAGGTGCAAGAGGCGCCTCGTGCCCAGGAGATGATTCTGCGTTTGGTTCAGGGCCAGGAAACGGTGGTCCGCACCGCACGCTCGCTGTTTCCAGTCGTCGATCAAGCCAATGATGAAGCCACCGCGGACTTGCTGACCCAGCGTATCCAGTTACATGAAAAAACAGCCTGGATGCTGCGCAGCCTGCTCGAGTAAACCGTGATTGCGCGGCACTCAGCCATCGGCTGCCAACCACACGCGACGAAAATCGAACCACCCCAGGTCGTTGAGCCGAGCGCCACGCACCTGGGGTGGCCCTTGCAACTCCAGCCAATGATGGAATAGCGGCTGTAACCGACCAGCCTGCATCACCTGCGCCATTAATGCCTCCGGCGTCAAGGTGCCTGCTCGCCATGCCGCCAGCCACGCCATGACCTGATCTTCCCCCGTATCGGCCAGACGTGAGCGTAATAGGGGGGTACCACACAACCAAGCTGCCAGCGCAGTTTCTGGCGGCGTTGAAAAAGTAATGGATCCCAGCCAGATATCCGCACAGCCCTCACCACGCCACCATTGTGCAAAGGGCAGTTCGTTACAGATCACCTCAATCCCCACCGCTGCCAACTGGCGGCTGATCCAACTGGCCAGAGTACGATACTCAGGTTGCTGTGCGCAGTAGGCCATATGCAGTTGTGCTGGCCAACCACTGTCGTTGGGCGCTGGCGAGGTGCTCAAGGTGTGCAGCCACTGGGGTAACAAGCTGGTGGCCGGCGTCCAGCGCCGTCGGATCGGTTCAGGAATGGCTTGCATCAATTGCCAAGGCCCCAGTTGCTGTTGCAGGGCGGCACGTTGACAGGCTGACAACGCGGCGGGGCCATGCGCGTCATAGAGCAGAAAGTAACCGCCCTGCTCCAACACCAACTCGCGGCGGACCGACTCATCCGTCTGCCCTTCCAGACGCAATCCACAGACGTGTCCCTCACCGATGGCCATCTGCCCGGCGAGTGCCGGCCACATCCAGATATCCACTTCATCCAGCAACGCACGATAGCCAAAGTAGTCGTCAAACGCCTGGAGGCGCAAGCGCTGTGCCGTATTCTCCACCACCCGATACGGGCCAGTGCCCACCGGCCGATCGGCCGGCATCACCGCCATGCGGGACAATGGCCGAATCATGGCCGGGTATTGCGCCAGCAGCCAAGGCAGTCGTTCATCCGGCTGTTGCAGGTTAATGTCAATCTGCCGGGGGGCCGGGCTGCTCACCGACAACAGATGTCGATAAAGAGGCAAACGGCGTAACGCATCCAGCGAGGCCAGCACATCTTCGATACAGAGCCAGCCGCCATCATGCCAGCGCACCCCGGGGCGCAGATAAAAACGCCAACAGCAGTTGGAGATCGGTTGCCAGTGGTGGGCAAGATCCGCCACCACTTCCCCATTTTCCTCATTTATCGCGGTAAGCCCATTAAAGATCTGCCGAATAAGGTGCACCTCGGAACGGCGCAATGGCTGCCCAGGATCCAGCGTTGGCAGCGGGCGATAGTAGGGCACGCGCAAGATCTGCTGTTCCCCTTCCATCACCTGTCCGGCCCGTCCAAGCAGTAACTGCACCCACTCTGACGGCGCCACGCCGGTCAGCGCCATCGCCTCCTCGACTTGCCCTTTCATCAGCAGTTGTTCGGCCTGCCAACGCTGTAGCGCGGCCTCCTCGCGCAGACATTGCAGACTGGCTCGCTTTCCTCGCCCGGCCGAGGCTTGCCAGCTAATCCACCCTTGTTGCTGAAGTTGTCCCAGCACGGTGCGCAAATGCCGGCGCGTACAACAGCAGAGATCTGCCAGTTGTTGCAAGGTGACCGCCACCGGTTGTGTACCGAAGGCTTGCAACAGGCAACGGTAATAGTGCAGAACGCGTCCTTGCGCTGGAAAAGAGGAAGCAATCATCAACAAACTCGTCAATTTTTGATTCCCCATATTAGCGCCATACTGTGACTGACAACAGCGCGGGCAACGCCCAGAGGTGCAGCATGATCCACACAACCCATCCGGCCAACGATCTTCCCCCATCCAGTCGAGCAGACAGTGCCGCACGCCTGGCGTTTTATATTCATCAAGCCGGCGGCTATCAGATCACCTCGTTCTGGCGCATCAGCGCCTTGCGTCAGCTTGATCTGGTCACCCAATGGCATGCCTTGCAGTTACCGGATGCCAACTACCGCTATCATTTTTAAATAAACCAAACAGGGAGAATCAGCATGCATATCGAACACGTCGCCATCTGGTGTCACGATCTGGAACGGATGCGGACGTTCTACACCTCAGCCTTTACCGCTGAGTGCGGGCCGCGCTATACCAATGCCCGGGGATTTCACTCCTATTTCCTGCGTTTACAGGGCGAATGTCGTCTGGAGCTGATGCAACGTGCGGACGTCGTGGCCGGGGAGGACGATAAAACCCGTGAGTGGTTAGGACTGGCCCATATCGCGTTTCGTGTGGGCAGTCGCGATGCCGTTGACGCCATGACCACCGCGCTACAGCAAGCGGGTTGTCGTTGTTTGAGCGGGCCACGCGTCACCGGTGATGGCTATTATGAGAGTTGCTTGTTCGACCCGGAAAATAATCGCATCGAGCTATGTGCCTGAAACTGAAAGATAAAAGCAACGGGGCCAGTCCGGCCCCGTCTCGTTGTGTGATGTGTACTGTTACTGCAACGGTTGTGGTGGCGAGATAAAGCCCTGATAACCATCGACAAACAACTTCGACAACGCATTCACCTGTTCGTCGCTCTCCACGCGGGTGGCTATCGTTACTACCCCAGCATTGTGTGCTGCACGGCAAACAGCCGACAGGAAGGCCTGATCGCCCTCTTCTTTGAGCACCATGCCGGTATAACCGTGATCAATCTTGACGTAAGCCGGCGCCAGGGTTTCCAGATAGTCCAGTGACTGGAAGTTACGCCCGTACTGGTCCACCCCCCAGCCAAACTTGTGACGACGCACCACCGCCAGTAACTGCTCCACTTGTTGACGAGCATGGACAATTGCCGACTCCGGTATCTCCAGAAACAGTCGATTGGCCAACGCTGGATGCGCAGAGAGAAATGTCTCCAGCCAGGAGACAAACGCATTGGCAGTGATCGAGGTCTGGGTCAAGTTAACCGCCAGCTTCAGATCGCCATGCGCCTGCAGATGGTCAGCCACCTTGTTCAGCACAAAGGTATCGAATTCTGCGCCCATGCGGAATTGCTCCACCGCCGGCATAAACTGACCGGCAAAGTAATCCTCGCCATCGCGGTGGATACTGGTAAACAGCTCGGCATGGTGCGGTTGCTGAGTCGCCAGCAGAATGGCCGGCTGCATCTTGAAGGTCATCAAATCGCGCAATAAGGCCTCATTCAGCAACTCACGCCAAGCCAAACGCCCCATCTCGGCATGCTGTCCGGCATTATCCACCACCACAGCACCCAAGCGTTCACTGCGGGCTCGTCGCAAGGCGCTGTCAGCCCGGGTCAGCAGACGCGACAGTTCATCTGCCGGCTCACCGACCGCCACCCCGACCACCGAGATAGCCTGATCCTGTGCCATCGGGTTTACCACCAGATCGGCAATCGCGCGGTTAATTTGATCGGCGATATCGTTAAGTTCTTCTGCCGGTAGCCCAGGCAACAACACAGCATATTCGGTGGCCGAAATACGGGCGACTGCACTGCCTTCTACCTGGCGCAACAGGTCAAGCAGCGTATTGGCGACAGCGCGCACCATGCTGTCACGCGCGGCATACCCCTCGTCGCGGTAGATCTCCTCAAGCATATCGACCGCAACCAGCATGATGCCCCCCTGGCTCGACTCCGCCAGCCAGGCATTCACCTGCCCCATAAAGTAGGCCCGGTTGCCCAACCCCGACACCGCATCCCGGAAGGCACGTTCGCGCAGATGTTCGGCGGCATCCGCCTGTTCATGGAATTGTCGGGCCAGCTTGCCGGTCAGGGTATTGATCGACTGCACCACCTTGCGTAACTCCAGGGTACGCGGCAACGGGATCGTGACCCCAAAATGATGTTGTTCAATCTCGACCGCTTGCTGGCAAATCTGCTCCAGCGGACGCAGGATAAAACGCAGTGCCCGCCCAAGCAGTAATGCGACCACCAAAAAGGCGACCACAAAGGAGATCAACAACCGGCTCATCCCTTGCCACAGTTCGTAATAAGCCTGACCAGGATTGCCGACGATCTGCAACTTGCCAAACTGCAACCAGCCGGAGGTCAGCACGCTTTCAAACTTGACCTCACGGAACAGGCCCAAGCTGGTGAACCAGTGCGGGACCCCTTGCACCTCGGCCGTATTCTCACGCTGGATCACGCTCTTATTGGCAAACAGCTCGAGGCGGAATTGACGGTAGAAGCCGCCATCAAACGCCGCATTAATAACAGATTCGGCCCCCACCTTATCGCCGGTCTCCAGATAAGGGGTCAATGCCAGCCCGAGCGAATTCGCCGTACTGGTCACCGACAGTTCCAGCTGTTCAGCCAAATAACTGCGCGTAGCGTTGAATTGCACCAGGTAGGCCGCCACAAACAACACGGCAAACAGGCCCAGCACCATCGCAAGGAGTTGTCTGTATAAAGTCATACGTCACTCATCCAGTCGTAATACAGGTCGTTTCAGCTGAGAGCTGCTAAAACGGCTTCTTAAATCATTCCATAGCGACAGTCGTGAAGCACTGCCTGCCAGTTGCCCTTGACCACGCGCCTTCATTAACCACAGATGTGACCCATTAAAGCTGAAAACTGGGATCAAATCTGTCCGTCGCGTCGCCGGTTTGATAACTGGATCAATATTGTCCAGGATCAGCGGCACCGCATCAGGGGTCGGGTAATAAGCAACTACCATATGAAACTGCTGGTAGGTCAATGATTTAACATAGACCATACGCAACTTTTCATCCGGTATCCCCAACTCTTGCAAACTAAAATACTTGGCGATACTAAAGTCTTCACAATCGCCCCCGCCGGCCCCGAGAAATTCCATCGGCGACGCCCAATAATCCTCTTTGCCCCATAAAGAGATGTCGGGAATAAACACCAGCTGATTGAAGAAGCGATTTACTTCACCGAGTGCCTGTTGTTCCGACCAATTGGCCGCCTCACCCTTGCGGATCAGTGTGCGCCAAGCCGTCATCCGCGCACCGGCTTTAGGGCCATAAAAGTTGCGGACCACTTGGATTGCAGACTGATCAGCATCGCTGAGCGGCACCGCACACAGTAGGCCAGGCAAAAACAGGATCCACACCAACCAGTGTGCACGCAGGCATCGGCCCCAGGACGGAAACAACGAAAGGAGAGGCAACAAGGTCGCTACCCCCGACTTCGCCAGGCGTAACGCATAAAAACGGGCGCAGGCAGGTGCAACCCAGCACCTGCCTGGCTTGGAACATTACTCAGCGCGAGGCTGTCACTCACTCTTGTTCCACTCGGCCGGTTTGGCGACCTTCATGGTATCAAGCAGTACGCCCGTCGCATTGAGCACGCGATACTGCGCATACTGTTCATCATATTGCGCGGTGATCAGGCTCTTGCGGGCATCAAACAGTTCGTTTTCGGTGTTCAGGACGTCCAACAAGGTACGTTGACCCAAAGTAAACTGCTGCTTGTAAGCGCGGACAGTACTGTGGCTGTAGTCAACATGCTGCTGCAGGAAGTCTTTCTGCTTCTTCAGCGAGTCAAGTGCCTGCCAGGCCAGACGCGTGCCCTCTTCCACTTCGCGATAGGCTTCGGCATGGATATCCTTGGCCTGGTTGTACAGCGCGGCGGTGGAGGCTACGTTCGCCGAATCGGCGCCACCGTTATACAGGTTGTAGCGGACGCGCAGCATGATGTTGGCGTAGTCCTGATCACCCTTGGCACCATCATAATCCTTGTACCAATTCTTGCCCGCCTCAACACTGACCTTGGGGTAGTAATTCGCCTTGGCGCCTTCTGCCTGATACTTGCCGGCTTCGATATCCTGCAATGCTGACAACAGCACTGGATTACGGGCCCGCGCCTGTTTCAGTGCATCATCCAATGAGCCCGGCAGGGAAGCCGATGCCGTCGGTGCAACCAGATCGACCGGCTCCTTGTTTACTACACGGATATATTCGGCTCGGGCATCATCCAGATTGTTCTGTGCAGCGGCCATATTGGCGTAGGCGCGGGCAACACGGCCCTGGATCTGCGTCAGGTCCGCCGACGAACCGACCCCGGAGGTGGTACGTTTGGTGATATCGTTCAGGATCTGCTCGTGAGTCGCCAGGTTATCTTTGGAGAGATCATAGATCTCCTGCTGCTTGAGCATGTTCAGATAGACTTCACTGACACGCAACGCCGTATCTTCCGCCGTGGAGTAGAGCGTCAGGCGCTGGGCTTCTGCCTCGGCCTTGGTCCGATCCACATTGCTGCTGGTATCAAAACCGTCAAACAACATCTGCGTCAGGGTGACCGACGCATCCTTGCGGGTGAGATGAGTATGCGACGAGGCTGAGGTCCCCTTCGACCACTCCGGGCCAACCCCGGCCGCCACATCCAACTTCGGCTTATAACCGGCACGCGCCTGATCGATCTGGTGACTGCGAGACTGGTAAAGATCATAGGCTTGTTTGATCTTGGGATGCGTCAACAAGCTATTGGTGACACTCTGCTCCAGGGTATCCGCCTGAGCACCTGTTGCCCCAACCACTGCGGCGATCACTACACCCCTTAGAGATCCCCTCATTTTTCGAGACTCAAATAATTCCAAGCGTGCGGGTGTATAAACGGTGTTGCTTCAGTAGGTAGACAAACTTTTCCATCAGCAGGGCCGCATTGGCCTCTTTCATCTTTGGCAGCAGTTGGTAAT
>JAYROM010000034.1:0-5509 GCA_041911695.1 Aeromonadaceae bacterium | reverse complement strand
CTGGCGGCCACCATGGACGGCGACAAACGCGGCGCGCATCGCCACCTCGGTCTTGCCGAAGCCGACATCGCCACACACCAGCCGGTCCATCGCCTTGGCCTGGCACATATCCCCGAGGACAGCGTTGATCGCATTGAGCTGGTCAGTGGTCTCCTCAAACGGGAAACCGGCACAGAAGCGGCGGTAGGCATCGCGATCATGTACAAACGCCGTCCCGCTTCGCGCTTCACGCCGGGCGTAGACATCCAGCAACTCGGCGGCGACATCGCGCACCTTCTCGGCTGCCTTGCGACGCGCCTTGCTCCAGGTCTCGGTGCCGAGCTTGTGCAACGGCGGGTTTTCGCTGCCGCTATAACGGCTGATCAGATGCAACGAGGTGACCGGTACATAGAGCTTGTCGTGGCCGGAATACTCCAGCATCAGGTATTCGCTGATCTGGCCGCCGGCATCCAGGGTCTGCAGACCAAGATAACGGCCGACGCCATGATCAAGATGCACCACCGGCTGGCCGATGGTCAGCTCGGCCAGGTTGCGGATGATGGCATCGTTGTTGCCGCTGCTCTTTTGCCGGTCACGACGACGACGCTGTACCACGCGCTCGCCCAGCAGATCATTTTCGCAGATCAGTGCGATCTGCTGTTCAGGCAACAGGCAGCCGCGCTCCAGCGGGCACACCAGAATCGCCAACGGCTGCTGACCTGCTACAAAGGCCTGCAGGCTGTCGACCTCCGGCAGCGCACTGTGGATCGGGCTTAGCAATTCACGCAGCGATTCGCGACGGCCTTCGGACTCCACGCAGAACAGCACGCGGCCGGTGAACTGATCCAGCATCTGCTGCAACGGCGCCAGCGGGGCCGACTGGCTGCTATCAATGGTCAGGACCGGCAGCGGATGGATCGGCAGGTTATGGCGTCCGGCGCGCTGCTCGACCGGCAGGGCGTTTAGTTCAAACCGGCTGTAGGGCTGCAGGGCACCAAACAGCTGATCGACGGGCAGATAGAGGGCGGCGGGCGGCAACAGGGGCCGTTCCGGGTCATAGCGCCGGTCTTCATAGCGGGTGTTGACGTCTTGCCAGAACTGCTCGGCGGCGGCTGGCAGATCTCCTAACGTCAGCAGCAGGCTGGTCGATGGCAGATAGTCGAGCAGGGTCGCGCTGTGCTCAAAGAACAGCGGGAGATAGTATTCGATACCGGCTGGCCACTGCCCCTTGCTCACCTGCTGGTAGATGCAGGCCGGGGAGCGGCTGATCTCGAACTGTTCACGGTAACGCTGGCGGAAGAGCTCGATCGCCTCCTTGTCGGTCGGAAACTCGTGCGCAGGCAGCAGGCGCACATTGGGCACCGGATCGCTGGAGCGCTGGGTATCTGGATCGAAGACACGGATGGTGTCGACCTCGGCATCAAAGAAGTCGATGCGGTAAGGCTGGTTGGAGCCCATCGGGAACAGGTCGAGCAGCGAGCCGCGTGCGGCGAATTCGCCATGTTCCAGCACCTGTTCGACGGCGGTATAGCCGGCCTGCTCGAGACGCTGGCGCAGGTTGTGCATATCCAGCCGATCACCGGGTTTGACCAGCAGGCTGAATCTATCGATAAAGCGTTGCGGTGGCGTGCGCAGCATCAGCGTTGACACCGGAATAATCAGCAGCCCCTGTGCCATGCGCGGCAAGCCGTACAGCGTCTCCAACCGGCGCGAGATGATGTCCTGATGTGGTGAAAAGCTGTCGTAGGGCAGGGTTTCCCAATCCGGGAACAGCCAGACCGGTAGTTGGTGTTCAGCCAGCAGGCTTTGCACCTCCTGCTCCAGCCGCAAGGCGCTCTGGGTATCGGCGGTGAGCAGTACCACCGGATGTGGATGGGCGGCCACCAGTTCAGCGATCGACAACGCCATGCCGCTGCCGGCGAGTTGGCCCAGGGTTTGCCGTTGACCGGCCTTAATCAGGGAGGCTAGAGAAAACAACGCATTCATCTCGGCAATGATTATTCGATAGAGGGGGCAGAGGGGGTATTCGCCTGACGGGCGGCATGTAGCCGCTGCTCGGCACGCTGCTTTAACTGTTGCGACTGGATAGACAGGCTGGCGCGCACCAGTACCTCCTGATCATCCGGTCGCAGCGCGACGTAATGGACAGTGATGAGGACTGCCTCCTCGTCAGCGGTGTTGTCTACCACCTGGCCATAGCAATAGATGGCGGAGGCCTGGTCGGTCAGGAACAGTTTAAGACGCAGCAGGGTACCAACGGCCAGCGGTTGCGGGTTAGCGAATACCAGCTCGCTACCGCCAAAACGTTGCGTATAGCGACGCTGGGCCGGATCATCCTGCTGTGACAACAGATAGCTGAGCAGGACATTGATCTTGGCCGACTGCTGGTTGATCACATCGACCAGCACCCCGAACTCATCACCCATGTTGCGCAGCTGGCGCGCGGTGCCGACATCCACATGGCTGATGGCGCCCGCGATACGAAACGGGGTCGGCAGCTCCGCCTCGAGCGCCACCAGTGACGGGGCCTCAGACCCCGCTGGTAGCGGCTCCACATTGACGGGAATGCTGTGCATGACACTGAAAAACTGTTCGCTCACCGCAAGATTCCTTGTTGCCGTCCGGCGTTTACATTTATTATCCGCTATCCCTTTTTAATAGCAACGCTCGGATTTGGCGTGAAATCCACTATCTTCCAACCGGTCAGCTTGGCGATTGGCCTGCGCTATGCCGGGGCGCGAGGTGAAAATCGCTTTGCGTCGTTTATCTCCATGTTCTCAACCTTCGGGATTGCCATCGGCGTCATGGCGCTGATTCTGGTCAGCTCGGTGATGAATGGCTTCGAAGGCCAGTTGAAAAATCGCATCCTGGGCATTATTCCGCATGCCGTGATTTCGCAGGCGGATGGTCGTCTGACTGACTGGACCCAATGGCAGGGGCCGCTTAAAGCTATGCCTGGAGTGCAGGCGGTGGCACCGATTGTTACCGGTGAAGGCATGGTGCAGGCGCGTGGCCAGCTGGCGGCAGTGATGCTGCAGGGGCTGGATCCGGATCACTATCCGGCCCACGACCTGTTGCGCCAGAGCATGGGCGCGGACCGTCTTGCTCAGCTGCAACCGGGCAAGTTCAATGTGATCCTCGGCGCCCAACTCGGCCGTCATCTGAACGTGCTGCCGGGAGATCAGGTGCGTCTGTTGTCGCTTGAAGGCAGCCGCTTTACCCCGATGGGGCGTACCCCGAGCCAGCGTCTGTTCACGGTGGCCGGCTTTTTCGAAGTCGGTGCCGATGTTGATAACCAGGTGGCGTTGATCAATCTGGAAGATGGCCGCCGTCTGCTGCGCTATCCGGAAGGGACGGTGAGCGGCCTGCGCTTGTGGCTGGATGATGCGTTTCAGGTCTCGAGCCTGAAGTTGCCAGATGGCTCGCTCAAGCAGACCGACTGGCGTAGCGAGCGGGGCGAGCTGTTCCGCGCGGTGGCGATGGAAAAACATATGATGGCGCTGATGCTGGTGCTGATCATCATGGTGGCGGCGTTCAATATCCTCTCCGCGCTGGTGATGGTGGTGCTGGATAAACAGGGGGAGGTGGCGATTCTCTCCACCATGGGCATGCAGCCGCGCGGCATCCTGCACATCTTTATGGTGCAGGGGGCGTGGAGCGGTACTTTGGGCGCCATCGCCGGTACCCTACTTGGCTTGTTGCTGACGGTCACCATCAACCCGCTGCTGCAACTGCTCGGTCTCAATCTGTATATGGCGGCCGGTGGTGCCGGTCTGCCGGTACTGGTTAGCCCAGTGCAAATTGTCACTATTACTGTCGGGGCGCTGCTGATTAGCTTCCTGGCCACCCTCTATCCGGCCTGGCGTGCCACCCGGATCCGTCCTGCCGAGGCATTACGTTATGAATAAACCCCTGTTGCTGTCCTGTCAGGGACTGACCAAAGTCTATCGCGAAGGCAAGCTGGAGACGCCGGTCCTGCGCGGTGTCGATCTGCAGCTGCAGAGCGCGGAGATGCTGGCAGTGGTCGGGAGTTCGGGGTCGGGCAAGAGTACCCTGCTGCATCTGCTTGGGGCGCTGGATAGCCCGAGTACCGGTCAGGTGTTGTTTGATGGCCAGGATATCCACACCTGGCGTCCGGCCGAGCAGGCCAAATTCCGTAACCGCGAATTGGGCTTTGTCTACCAGTTCCACCATCTGCTGGGCGAGTTCTCAGCGCTGGAAAATGCCGCCATGCCGCTGCTGATTGCCGGGATACCGGTCAAGACCGCCAGCGAGAAAGCGGCGGCCATGTTGGAGCGGGTCGGCCTGGCCCATCGCCTGCAACACAAGCCCTCGGAACTCTCTGGTGGCGAACGCCAGCGTGTGGCGATTGCCCGTGCGCTGGTCAACGACCCGCGCTTGGTACTGGCGGACGAGCCGACCGGTAACCTCGACCACAAGAGCGCGGACAGCATCTACGCCCTGATGTGCGAACTCAATGCCGCGCTCGGTACCGCCTTTGTGGTGGTCACCCATGATCGCGGTCTGGCTGCCCGTCTGCACCGGCGCATCTCGCTGGTGGATGGCCTGGTGGCGGAGGCAGTCTGATGTATCGTCCCTTAGCGCTGTTTCTCGGCCTGCGTTATAGCCGGGCCCGGCGCAGCAGCGGTTTTGTGTCGTTTATCTCTGCCGCCTCGGTGATCGGCATTGCCCTCGGGGTGATGGCGCTGATCCTCGGCCTGTCGGCCATGAACGGCTTCGAGCGCGAATTGCGCGTGCGCGTGTTGTCGGTGGTGCCGCAGGCGGAAACTACCGTGATTCGTGGCGCGGTGCATGACTGGCAGCAACAGGCGCAGGTACTGAAAAGCAGCCCGCATATTCTCGCTGTGTCCCCGGTGATTCTGGTCAACGGCCTGCTGGAAAATGGCACCCAGCTCAAGGCGGTGCAACTACGCGCCGTACTGCCGGAAGCGGAAGCCGCGGTATCGTCGGCCGCCAGTTTTATCAACGGTCAGGGGCTAAAAGCACTGCAACCGGGTGAGAACGGCATCATCCTTGGCAAGACCATTGTCGATAAGTTGGGGCTGAAACAGGGCGATAGCGTCACCCTGATGTTGCCGGATATGGCCAGCAGCGATAACGACAAGTTGGCTTCGCCGCTACAACGCCGGTTCCGTCTGGTCGGGGTGCTGGAGATTGGCGGTCAGCTGGATAATCTGGTCGGCTTTATCCATCTGCAGGATGCCCAGCAGGCATTGGGGATGGGCGATACCATCCAGGGTTTCAGCCTGAAGACCACCGATTTGATGCATGCCGAGCGCATCGCCTTTGACGCCGCCAGCCAGTTGCCGGACCCGATGTATGTCCGTAGCTGGAAGAATACCCAGGGCTATCTGTATCAGGATATCCAGCTGGTGCGTACCGTGATGTATGTGGTGATGCTGATGGTGGTCGCCGTGGCCTGCTTTAACATCGTCTCCACGCTGGTGATGGCGGTGAACGAGAAGCGCGGTGATATCGCTATCCTGAAAACCATGGGCGCCAGCCTGTG
>JAYROM010000033.1:0-7067 GCA_041911695.1 Aeromonadaceae bacterium | reverse complement strand
GTGGTCGATGCCGGGATCCTCGAGCCAGTCGACCACCCGGACGTCATTCAGCAGCGTTTGGGATGCGTCACCGGCGATATCTCGGTCGAGCCGGCGATGTCTCGCGACACCGCTGAACAAGGCCTGGAATGGGGTGCCAATCTGGTGCGCAAATTGGCCAGTAACGGTTGCAACCTGCTGGCCTGTGGCGAAATGGGGATCGGGAATACCACCCCTGCGGCCGCACTGCTGGCCGCGCTGACCGGTTTGCCGGTTGCGGCGTGTGTCGGTCGCGGTACCGGGATCGATGACGCCCAATTTGCCCGTAAACTGGCACTGGTCTCTGCAGCCGTTGCCCGTGGTGGCAAACAAAAGGATCCGGTCGCATTACTGGCTGAACTGGGCGGCTTTGAAATTGCTCAAATTACCGGAGCACTGCTGGCGGGCGCTGAGGCGGGGATGACCCTGCTGGTTGATGGCTTCATTGTCACTGCGGCGGCACTGCTGGCGACCCGTATTGCCCCGGCCAGCCGAGAGTACATGGTCTTTGCCCACGGTTCAGCAGAGTCAGGTCACGGTATGATGCTCGAAGCGTTACGTGCGCGCCCGCTGCTCGATCTTGACCTGCGTTTGGGTGAAGGAACCGGCGCCGCGTTGGCCCTACCGCTATTGCAAGCCGCCTGCGTGTTTTACAACGAGATGGCCAGTTTTGAAGAAGCAGGAGTGACTGTTTGATCAACTGGCTACGCGAACAGTACTGGTGCTTTTGTTTGGCACTGGCGTTTTTTACCCGAATTCCTATCCCGGCGAGTACCCCGTTCAGTCCGCAACGATTGAACCACGCCAGTCCTTACTTCGCCGTGGTAGGCATGATCGTCGGTACGCTGACTGCAGCCTGGTGCTGGTTTCTTTGCCTATGGTTGCCGCTACCCGTCGCGTTACTGCTCGGATTATTAGGTTCGCTCTGTCTGACTGGCGCCTTTCATGAGGATGGCCTGGCCGATATGGCCGATGGACTGGGTGGCGGCATGGATGTCGAGCGCAAGCTGACCATCATGAAAGACTCCCGGTTAGGTACCTATGGTGCCTGCGCCTTGTTGCTGGCGCTCTTGCTTAAATGGCAAAGCCAACTGGCGTTAGGCAGTCATCAATTGCTGGCGTTGTGGGTCAGTATGCTGGTCTTGCATACCTGGTCCCGGGCGATGGCCGCCTCTTTGTTGTTTGATACCCCCTATGTCCGTGACCTGGATGGCAAGTCAAAGCCGCTGGCCAATAACCAGACGCGCAGCGATTGTCTGGTACTACTGGTCACGGGTCTGCTCCCCTTCACACTTCTCTCCCCCTGGGCCGCATTAACATTACTGGCGAGTACCGTCCTGATTCGTCGGATCGCACGTCAGCTGTTTATCCGTCAAATCGGCGGCTATACCGGTGACTGCCTGGGTGGGTGCCAGCAAATGGTGGAGTTAGGCGGATATATACTCTTGCTGGCTTGGCAACAGCTCGGCGGGGAGATCCTCGCAACCTGGCTTTGGTAGATCCACTGATCGCTATTCAATCGCGACTAGCACAAGGTATACAAAAATAATGAATAACTACCTGACCCGTCGCATCGTGCTGTTACGTCATGGTCAATTGGCTGCCGAACCCGCCTTGATTGGACGTACCGATGCGCCGCTCAGTCCACACAGTCTGTTACAACTGAAGCAGTGGTGCCACCAACTGCCGCCATTACTGCCTTGGCAGCGAATCGTCACCTCTCCGCTCCAACGCTGCCATGAGATGGGCAGACAACTGGCGGCGGCCTCCGCATGCGCCTGTGAGGTAATGCCGGATATCGCCGAGATGGATTTTGGAGAACTCGATGGCCGGCCCTATGATCAGATCACCGACGCTTGGCCTGTACTGGAACGTTTTTGGGCCACACCGATGGAAGCCCCATTACCTGGTGCAGAAACCTTGGCCGCTTTTAACCATCGGGTGTGGAACGCCTGGCCGCGGCTACTGGAGATGACGCGTGAGCACTCCTTACTGGTGGTCACCCACGGTGGGGTGATCCGTATGTTGCTGGCGCAGTTACTCCATGCCGACTGGCATGCCGGTGAGTATTACCAACAGATGCAAATCCCCTATGCCAGCGCCACCGAAGTGGCGGTTTGGCACTACGATGGACAGATCCGTACCCAGCTGCGTCAATTGGCGATCCCGTTTGAAACATTGCTCAAACAGGTCAGTTAGATGCGACCAGTTGTCATTCGCAACCCGGTTGCAGCGTTGGCGCTGGTTGCGTAATGTCATCCCTGGACACCGGCGTAGGTTGATAAGGTTGCTGATGCAACGAATGGAGATGGGACGTGGAACAGATCGAGAGTGAACGTTATAAAGCCCGTCAGCAACGGCTGAAGGAAAAGGTCGACGCCCGCGTGGCAGCGGCACAAGAGACCCGTGGTCTACTGGTGGTGATCACGGGTGATGGAAAGGGGAAATCAACCTCCGGATTTGGCACCGTTTGCCGAGCCGTCGGCCATGGCCAGAAGGCAGCGGTAGTCCAATTTATCAAAGGCACCTGGGCCTGTGGCGAACGCGATCTGCTCAGTGGGCTTGGGGTGCCCTTCCATGTCATGGCCACTGGTTTTACTTGGGAGACGCAGGACCGCGAGGCCGATGCAGCAGCGGCGCGCCAGGTCTGGGCCGAAGCAGAAAAATTGCTCGCCGACCCGACCATTGACCTGGTGCTACTCGATGAACTGACCTATATGCTGGCTTATCACTATCTGGACGTCGATAGCGTGCTGGATGCCATTGTGAACCGCCCGGCGCAGCAGCATGTCATCGTGACCGGCCGTGGCTGTCATCGCAGCCTGCTCGAGTTGGCCGATACAGTCAGTGAAGTGCGCAATGTCAAACATGCCTTTGATGCCGGCATCAAAGCGCAACAGGGCATTGACTGGTGAACGCGCCAGCCCGCACAGCCCTGGTGGTTGAAGGTGGGGCCATGCGCACCATCTTTGCCGCCGGGGTTCTGGACGCCTTTCTGACGCAACAGCATCGACCTTACGATATCTGCTATGGGGTCTCAGCGGGGACCACAGCCTTGGCAGCCTGGATTGCCGGTCAACATGGTCGCACACGCCAGGTGATCATGGATCTCTCCTGTCGCCCGGAGTTTATCGACTTTGCTCGCTTCGTCCGTGGCGGCGATTGGCTGGATCTGGCCTGGCTGTGGGAGATCAGCCTGCGTACCCTGCCCTTTGATATGCCGGCATTTGTGGCCGCAGGCATTCCGTTATGGATGGTCACTACACGGATGGATGATGGCCAACCCTGTTACTATCGCGCCGAGCCACAGACGGCCATGCATATCGCCATGGCCTCTTGCAGCGTGCCAATCGCCTGTCGACAACCGGTGATTATCGCCGGTGAATTGCACACCGACGGCGGTGTCGGCGACTCAATCCCGGTCATTCGGGCCTGGCAACAAGGGGCGCGGGATATCACTGTCATCCTGTCGCGCCCCTTGGGTTACCGTAAACGTCCCGCACGCTGGGCGGGCTTGATCCGTTATTGGTTGCGGGATTACCCAGCCTTGGCAGAGGCTATGTTGCAACGCTATCACCACTACAATGCCGCGCTCGACTTTATTGCCCATCCACCGGCTGATTGTCGTATCCGGGTGATTGCCCCTGATGCCGCATTCAAGGTTGGGCGCCTGACCCGCCATCAGCAACGCCTGGCCGAGGGCTATCAACAAGGCGTCAACGCCGGGTTAGCCATCGCCAGTCATTGGCCTGACTAATGCGGGCTATTCAACCGACCGCTGCTGCACCAGCAACAAAATGGCCATCACACTCATTGCATCGGTGATACGACCATCCAGCACAGCCTGCAGTGCAGAAGCCACCGGCCAATACTCGACCTCAATATCCTCTGTATCCTCGAGCGCCTGCTGACCAGGCTGTAAGCCGCTGGCCAAAAACAGCGCACCGATTTCATCAGTCGATGAGTTAGAAAGATGGATGCCTTCCATCAAGACCGTCATCTGTGCGGCGCGAAAGCCGGTCTCTTCCGCCAGCTCTCGATGGGCAGTATCCAGCCAATCCTCTCCGGCCGGACATCCCCCTTTGGGGATCTCCAATGAACTGATATTGCCGACGGCATAGCGGGTCTGTCGCACCAGCACTATCTGGCCATCATCGGTGAGCGGTACGATGCCAACCGCGCGATTCTTAAACTCCATCACCACATAGTGGTCTGGTGTCCCGCCCGGCGTAATCACGGCATCCCTGCGCAATCCAAGCCAACTATTATCAAACAGACGCTCGCTGCCTATTGTTTTCCACTGACTCACAACAACTCCTGGTGAAAGGCGTAATCGGACTGGGATGAGATGCAAATATCATGACATCCGCCACCCGAGCAGAGTATGCGAGTCGTGAGCCAGTTGGCAATCATGTTAATAGAGGCAAGGACTCTTACAGGGATTTACATAAGACCTGGTAGGCGTCATAGTAATCCCAAGCTGGATACTTCCTGTGCAGTTAGACGTCTCTCCGCCTGATTCAAGGAAAGGACACCTACGATGAGAATTCGCATGGTTTATTGGCCTGGGCTGCTATTGCTGGCGTCATGTGGCCTATTTGCCCAAAAAATGGGCAATGCTATCTATCATTGGCAGGATGACCAAGGGGTCTCGCACTATTCACGCCAACCGCCACTGGATCGCGCTGCAGTACAAATTAATACCGCGACCGGCATGTCAAACAGCGAACGGGATGCCATACAACAGCAGTTACTCACCGACCCGGACAATCTGCCCGCCACGGGCGCAGGCGATGCCAAACAGCTGTGTCATGGTCTGGAGACGGATAAGAACAACTATTATATGAGTCGGATTGAGGATAACTTCCGTACCGCCAAGCAGGCTTGCGATATCCTGTATGTTGACGCCGGCGATCAGGCCGCCCGACAGAACTGCTATGACGCGGCGACCGCGCAATATCAGTCACGAATCAAGAACTTCGTTCCCGTACAGTACTGCCGCTAACTGGGTGCAGGCTATACGTTTGCGCTCATGCTTCTGACATTTTTTTACCCCTGCCTTTTTGCATCCCTCTTTACTTGGCAATCGTTTTACCTTGCCATAACTCGCGTGTTATCCCTGTTTTCTGCAATCATCGATGCCCAAATCGCTATTATGCTTGATAGCGTTGCCAAATAATTGTGTTTGAAAACGTCGCCCTGACCCGCGACCATACACCTGTCCCGATTATTCTCCGACTATCCGATGGAGCCACAAATATGAATTCTGCTGCTGAAGTATTTCACCTGGGTCTGACTCGTGCTGCGCTGTGCGGTGCCTCGCTGGCTATCGTTCCGGGTGATCCGGCCCGTGTAGAGAAAATTGCCCGCTTGATGGACAACCCGCGCTTCCTGGCCAGCCATCGCGAGTTTACCTCTTGGTTGGCAGAAGTGGATGGCCAGTCTGTCGTGGTCTGTTCAACCGGTATCGGTGGCCCATCCACCTCCATCGCGGTAGAAGAGTTGGCCCAGCTTGGGGTTCGTTCCTTCCTGCGTGTCGGCACCACGGGCGCCATCCAGCCACATATCGCGGTCGGCGATGTGCTGGTTACCACGGCCGCTGTGCGACTGGACGGTGCCTCACTGCATTTTGCACCGATGGAATTCCCGGCGGTCGCGGACTTCACCTGCACCACCGCCTTGGTTAATGCCGCCAAGGCACTGGATGCCGAGGTGCACTTGGGGGTGACCGCATCCTCCGACACCTTCTACCCAGGCCAAGAGCGCTACGATACCTATTCTGGTCGCGTGGTGCGTCGCTTCCAGGGCTCGATGGCTGAATGGCAAGGCATGGGCGTGATGAATTATGAAATGGAGTCTGCCACCCTGCTGACCATGTGTGCCAGCCAAGGGCTGCGTGCGGGGATGGTCGCCGGCGTCATTGTCAATCGCACCCAGAAGGAGATCCCGGATGTGCAGTTGATGCAAGGGACCGAAAGCAAGGCCGTGCAGATCGTGGTTGAAGCGGCTCGTCTGTTATTGAAAGCCTGACATTCGTGCTGTCTCTGTCCTTTTCCGTTATCCGGCCAGCCTTTGCTGGCCGTTTTTTCTCGCCCCTCGCCCCGCTGTAGGTTGTTTTATACCCCTATTCGCTTTTCTCAATCTCACCAATCGAGATTGTGTGCTTGCATCTCTCCACTCATATGATAATTATTATCATTAACAACAAAAGCGGAGATCAAAGATGTCTGTATTTAAACTGGTGTTAATTCGTCACGGTGAAAGCACCTGGAATCAGGAGAATCGCTTTACCGGTTGGACGGATGTTCCCCTCTCGGCCAAAGGCCAAGCCGAAGCCCATGCGGCCGGTCAGTTACTGCGTGCCGAAGGCTATGTATTTGATTATGCCTACACTTCCGTGCTAAAGCGCGCGATTGCCACGCTGAACACCATTCTCGAGGAGACTGACCAACTCTGGCTACCGGTAGAAAAAGATTGGCGTCTGAATGAGCGTCACTATGGTGCGCTACAGGGGCTGAACAAAGCGGAGACCGCCGCGCAATATGGTGACGAACAGGTCAAACAATGGCGTCGTGGGTTTGCCATTACGCCACCGGCGTTGACACAAACCGATCCGCGTTTCCCGGGGCACGATCCACGCTACGCCCAAGTCCAGGCTGACTTGTTGCCGGCGACCGAGAGCCTGGCCACCACCATAGAGCGCGTCATCCCCTACTGGACGTCGACCATCAAGCCGCGTGTTGCTGCCGGAGAGCGGGTGATCATTGCGGCGCATGGTAATTCCTTACGTGCACTGGTCAAGTATCTGGATGACGTGAGCGAAGCGGAGATCCTCGAGTTGAACATTCCAACTGGAGTGCCACTGGTCTATGAATTTGACCAACAGATGCGCCCATTGAAACACTACTATCTGGGCGATGCTGACGCGATTGCCGCCAAAGCCGCTGCGGTGGCTAATCAAGGCAAAGCACATTGATCATGCTCGCCCTGATCTGATCGCTAATCATGCAACAGGCCGGAAATCCGGCCTGTTGTCATCTATCCCACCC
>JAYROM010000032.1:0-2686 GCA_041911695.1 Aeromonadaceae bacterium | reverse complement strand
GGTCACCAATCAAGCAGCGGATAATACCGCAATGATTGTCGAGGCTTCCGGCCTGATCGACGAAATCCTCAAAGGGGCAGAACATGTCTCGCAAACGGTCGGTGCGCTGGTCAACCAGACCGGACAAGCCCGCCGTTAACCTGTGTCGCCTCCCCCCTTTCAAAGCGCGGTGTCTACCGCGCTTTTTATGGGTTCATCGCGTCTAAAGACAACCAAGAACATTGATACTGCGATCCCCCTCACATCCCCTTTTTACCACCACCGGCTGATACGTCATTAAAAACCTATAAATCAATGCGTTACCAAAAGACGCCTGATCGATTTTCTGCTTGACCTTAGAGTTACTCTAATCGATAGCATAGCCAGCAACCCTTCGTAACTGATAAGGATTGCGCATGAAAATATCTGTGGTTTCGCTGTTGTGCAGCGTAGTACTCGGCTCTCTCACCCTGGCCCAGGCGGCTCCGCCCGATGTCAAGATGCCGGCCGACTGGCATGGCCGTAAGATCCAGGGGCCGCCGCCGGGGGCCAATGGCTGTGGCGAGGCGCCGGATATCTCGCGAATCCGCAACAAATACCTCGATGTGCCCTACGCCAAGGTCTCCGCGGCCGAGAAAATGGACATCTATCTGCCTGATACATGGAAAGCCAGCTATCCGGTGATCATCAACATCCACGGCGGCGCCTTCTTTGGCTGCGACAAGATGGATAACCAGCTGGTCCCTGCCCTGTACGGCCTGCAAAAGGGGTATGCGGTGGCCAATATCAACTACCGTCTGAGCCCGGAAGCGGCTTGGCCGGCACAGATCAATGACGTCAAGGCGGCGATCAAGTTCGTGCGCGCCAATGCCAAGCGCTACAGCTTTGACCCGGACCGGATTGTGCTGATGGGCGGATCGGCTGGCGGTAATCTGGCTGCGCTGGCCGGGGTCAGTGGCGATGTGAAAGCCCTGGAAGACCCGAAGCTCGGCAATGCTGAGGTATCGACCAAGGTACAGGCTGTCATTGCCTAGTATCCACCCATCAACTTCCTGACCATGGATGAGCAGTGGGGCAAGATTGGGATCGACGGCCAGAAACACTCGACCGCTGACTCTTTCGAGTCATTCCTGATGCGCGAACAGATCGGCAAGGTAGCGGCCGCCCGCATGGCCACCAGCAATCCGGAAACCTATATCACCGCCGACGCGCCACCCTTCTTGATCCAGCATGGCTATCTGGATGACACCATCCCGCGGCTGCAAAGCCAGGAGTTTGCCGCCAAACTGGCCAAGGCAATTGGCAGCGACAAGGTAGAATACAACCTGCTGATGAGTGCGCACCACGCGGAAGACCGTTACTTCCACACCCGCAATAACCTGGAGCGCAACTACGAGTTCCTCGCGCGTCATCTGCAGTAATCGACCGCCTGGCTCCTCACTGTGCATCGCCAACGCCCTGCTACGCAGGGCGTTTTAGCGACTGATCGGCACCAGAATACGGATGATAAAGTCCTGTTTGTCACGCTCCAGCACCGGACCGCTGACATTCTCGATGCGGATCTGATTGCCCGCCTGATAGCCGCAATCCCGCACTTGCTGTAGCAAGGTGTAAACCCCGGGATTGTTCTCCAGACTGCCACGGCAATACATGCCCATCACTTCGGTGGCCGCAAACCGGTGCGGCGCTTGCTGACAGTGCGCCGGTACCCGGGTAAACATCTGCTGTAACGGATAGCCATGGGCGCGCACCTTGGTACGATCCAGCACAAAACCGTAGTCATATAACAGATACCAGGCTGGTTCATTCACCACCTCGGCCACACCGGCAAAGAAATCCAGGATCTGCGGGGTGTCGAGCGTCAGTAACCCGACCTCTACCGCCGGCAATTGCTGGATAAAGGGGCGATCCAGCTGCCGCTCCCCTGATGCCGACTGCTGATACATGGCAATTTGCCGGGCCAGCATGTCATGCGCCTGTTGCAGGGAGCGGATCTCTTCCGCCAGCGTCTCCCGGCTGGCCATCAACTGCGGCACCGTGCGCTCGGCCTGGGGCTGGCTGAGCAACTGGCTAATTTGGGCATTGGACAAACGCGCCTTCTGCAGCAGCAGAATCATCTGCGCATCTGCCACCTGCCCGAGGTGGTAACGACGATAACCGTTCTCCGCCCGGCGCGGCGATAACAGGCCAATTTGATCAAAAAAGCGCAGCGTATAAGCTGAAATGCCGGTGATCCTGGCAAACTCACTGATGCCCAGCTGATCGGCTGCACGATGATCAACCATCGCAGAACGCGGAGGGCGCCCCATTAGCGGTGGGCCAACAAGGTCGGCAGATTGCCCTCGATCCAGTCGGCCAGTTGCTGCACCAACTGCGCGACCTCCTCGCCCGGGGCAGTCAGCGAATACTCGACATGCGGCGGTACTACCGGGAACGAGGTGCGCAGCACAAAGCCGTCAGCCTCCAGCGCCTGCAGGGTCTGGGACAGCATCTTTTCACTGACCCCGCCGACTTTACGGCGCAGATCGCTGAAACGGTGGGTGCCGTCGAGCAACGCCACCAGAATCAATACCCCCCAGCGGCTGGTGACATGGCGCAGGATCTCGCGCGACGGACACTCTTCCGCAAAGACATTGCCCCGGCGCATCAACTCCGCCAGCGTTTGCGGTGCTGCGGCGTTAACCGGCCGCTCAGCAACGACTACATC
>JAYROM010000031.1:0-6082 GCA_041911695.1 Aeromonadaceae bacterium | reverse complement strand
GCAAACAGGATCTCGGCACTCTGTGGCTGCAGGGCATGCTCGCCAGAGGGGTAGACACTGAAGGTGAAGTCGGGGACCGGGACATCATAGTGCTCGATCTCGCCTTCGCGACGCGGCGCCAGACGCAAGCCGGCAGCATCCAGACCGACACAGCGTGTGCAGCGTAACAGTTCGTCGACATTGATATGTTTAGGGGTCAGCCCGGCGCGCAGTACGTTGTCGGAATTGGCCATGATCTCCAAACCGGTGCCCCGAATGTAGGCATGCGGGGTGCAGGCATCCAGATACATGGCTTCACCCGGCTGCAGGGTCAGTACATGCAGCAACAGTGGCGCAAACAGGCCAACATCGCCCGGATACTGTTTGGCCAGCGCCAGGATGACTGCGAAGGTCTCCTCCTGCGGGTACTGCGCGGCGGCAGTGATCAGGCCGTCCAGCGCAGCCTGCTTCTGCTCGCCCTGCAGGGTAAGCAGCGCACGGAAGAAGGCGGACAATCCGGCTTCGCTCTGGTCGGCGGCGAGGGCGCTGGTCAGCGGTGCCAGCACCGGCAGGTTGAGGCGGGCGAACAGCGCTAGGATGTCGGCCAGCGGCCGGAAGCCGTTCATTGCCTGGTACGGGGTCAGGGCAAATACCAGCTCTGGCTTGTGGTTGTCGTCGCGGTAGTTACGGTTGGCGGCGTTGGCCGCCAGCCCACTGGCGTTATCACGGGCATAGCCCGCTTCGGCCTGCGCCTTGCTCGGATGGACCTGGATCGACAGGGCCTTCTCCGCGCACAGCACCTTGAACAGGAACGGCAGGCCACCAAACCGGGCGGCCGTGCCGGCACCGAGGGCCGCTTGCGGTTGGGCGGCAATCCAGTCAGCCAGACGGACCTCGCCTTGCGGTGTCTGCAACAAGGAACAGCCGTTGGCGTGTGCTCCCATCCACAGTTCGGCTTGGGGGCCCCCGTCCGGGTTGGCAATACCGAACAGGCGGGTCAGGGCATCGTGGCTGCCCCAGTCATAACGTTGAATCGGGTTGTGCATCAGGAAAAACGCGGGCTGGCTCATGCAGGATTCCTCGTGACGGTCTGCTAAACAGGGGTGCCCCGGGCGGCGGTGGCACAAAATGAAACGGACTATAGCATGATGCAGCAAAGCGCATGCCGGGGTCGAGACAGGAGCAGCATCGCGAATGGCGGTTATTTTTCACTCCTTGTTGGAGGAGTTGATGGACGAGTCACATACCTTGGGGCGGCTCTGGTTCGCTGATGATCGCGGCGTGCCGCCACCGTTCAGTTATCAGGTCAATTTTCCACGGTTGGAGCTGGTATTTAGTGGCGACTATGCCAACCAGATCTGGTCGGCCGAGCAGGGGGAGCATCTATTGCTGTTGCAGCCACGCGAGGCGCTCTACATTCCGCCGAATGCCTGGAATAAACCGGATTGGGCGCGCGCCTGCTCAGTACTGAGCCTGCTGTTCGGCAAGCGCCAGATCGGGTTTAGCCTGGTCAGCAAGCGCGATGGCGAAGAGGGGTTCTTCGATGTGCAGAAGTTCAGTATCCCGGCTGCCACCGGCCGGGCGGTGGAGCAGATGTTGCCAGCGCTGGACGCGCTGGCGCGCGAGCCGGTGACTGCGCCGATGGACCAGTGGCTGCTGTTGGCGCTGCTCGGCGGCACACAGCAGCTGTTGCGCGAGGCCGATGCTGGCCAGCCGCGCGGCAGTGATCTGTTCCACGGCATTTGCATCTACATCCAGGAGAATTTTCATCGCCCGATTAGCCGCGACAGTATTGCCGAACGGTTCAATATGTCGCCGGGACATTTATCCCGTCTGTTTCACGACAAGGGACATATGCGGCTGGCTGACTACATCACCCGGGTGCGGCTGGAGCGCGCCAAGTTTATGTTGCGCAAATACCACTTCCATCTGGCACAGGTCGCCGAGCGTTGTGGCTATCAGGATGTGAACTACTTCTGCCGGGTGTTTCGGCAGAAAACCGGTCTGACCCCATCGCAATATCGCGAGCTTAGTCAGCCAGGTCCCGGTCAGCCGGGCAGTGGGCCGTCGTGAGGGCGCCGTCATCCGGTGACGCGGACTCAGCCGTCCGCGCGAGCGCTGGTGCGGCCTCTGCTGGTGTCAGCGCCAGTGTCAACAGGGCGTGGCGGGCGACCGGGCTGTCGCAGCGTAGCAGTGCCTGGGCAAACAGCGGGTCCATCAACTTGCGCGCCAGCCGGGTGAGTGGCACCAGGTGCGCCGGCTGTGGCGGCGCCGGCACCAGTAGCAGGATCAACAACTGCACCGGGCCGAGTGCAGAGTGCCAGTCCAGCGCCTGCGGGCTGTGCAGCACGGCCAGCATGGGCTGACTCACCCAGGGGGTTAGCGCATGCGGCATCGCCAGCCCCTCTGCCAGGCTGGTGGCACTGAGTGCCTCGCGGGCCAGCAGGCTGTCGAGCAGTGCCGCGTGGGCACCGGCCTGGGTGAGCGGCAGCAGTGCCAACAACTGCTGCAGGAGGGCTGGTTTGTCGACGGTGGCCGGCTGTAGGGCGGCTGGCAGGCTGGCCAGCATGGCCGGGGTGAAACAGAGGTCGGGAGCGACCTGCGCCAAGCGTTGCCGGCTGGTGGTGAAGTCCGGATGACGGCCATTCAGCAATTCGCCCTGCTCATTGACCCAGGCACTGAACACCAGGGTGGCCAGTTCGGCATCGACCCCGCTCATCACCAACTGGCATAGATCGCCCGCCCGGCAACCCAGTGTCAGCAGCGCCAGGCGTACCTGAACATCGGCCTGACGACCGCGAGTGAGGTTATACAACCTGACGCGCACCCGCGCCTGCAGCAGGCTGGCCAGTCGTTGTAACTGACGGGCATCCGGCAGCGTCAGGTCGGCACGACAATAGAAGGTCAGCTCACGCTGCAGCATCGGCGATGGCTGCCTTGAGGACGGCCTGGGCATTGAGCAGTACTGTCTCCAGCGCGACCCGGCGCTGGCGGCAGCCGGCAAACCGCTCCTGCTGTTCAATGGCGACATCCGAGGCAATCAGCACCAGATCCGCCTGGGCGATGTCGCGCGCGGTCAGCGTATTCTCCAGCCCCATGGCCCCTTGGGTTTCCACTTTCAGCTTGAGACCGAGCGCGGCTGCGGCCTTTTCCAGCGCTTCGGCGGCCATATAGGTATGGGCGATGCCTGTCGGGCAGGCGGTGACGGCAACAATTTTCATCGGGCATAACCGGTCGGGAAGACTGGCGGGCAGCATAGCATCCGGCCGGTGATCACATCCATGATGCGGCACGCATCCGATTTGTCGCCTCCTTGTTTGCTGCTTCCTTGTTTGCCGCGCATGCCATGTGGAAATCTCACAATTATTCCCCGGTCACACATCTGCAAGAATACTGCTTGTATAAGTAAACATGAATATTAGGTAATATAGGTATATTCACTATTAATCAATTAGTTAACTAGCTCTTGCTTGGGCTCTCGCTGCGTAAAGACTCAATAATCATCACCCGGCCAGACCCCAGCCGATACGACGTTTGCTTCGGCAAATCACCGTCGTTCCGACCGTGCCGGTGAGGTACGGATTCACACTGTAGTTGTGCGTACCGTGTCAGCAGGCCTTTCCTGCCGATGGTACGTAGAAGGAGCCTTTCTATGACAAAGGGAACCTGGTCCCTGGGACGCAAGCTGGTCTGTTCATTTTCGTTATTCTTCCTGTTGCTGGCCCTCTGTGGCGGTTTATCGATCCATTTGCTCCGCAAGGCGGAGAGCCGTTTCCAGGTCACCAGTGCGACGATTCTGCCGGATATGCTGGCGCTGGCCGATCTGCGCCAGAGCCTGGCTGAAGTCCGTCGCATGGAGCTGCGTTTCATGCTCGGCGAGGACAATAACCAGAGCGAGGATACGCAACTGGTGAACCAGGCGATCGCGCACACCCAGCAGCAGCTGGATCGCTATACCACGCGGTTGGTCAGCGCCGAACAGCGACAATTGTTTGCCGAGTTGCAACAGAACTGGGCGACCTATCTGCCGATAACCCGCGACTTGATGGAGATAAAAAATCGCGGGGATAACCAGACCGCGATTAGCCGAATGCGAGACTCGATCACCCTGTATAACACTTTCGCCCCCCTGCTCGGCAAACTGATGGCGATCGAGCAGGCGCAAGCTGACACTATGCATCGCGAGTTCACCGAGACCTCTGCTGAAGGGCAGTGGGTGGTGGGGATCACCGTGCTGGTGGCGGCCCTGCTGGTGGCCGGACTCGGTACCCTGCTGACCCGGCAGATCCGTCGTCCGCTTGATCATCTGGTCGAGCAGGCGCATCGGCTGGCGCAAGGCGATCTGCAGGGCAGCCTGGACCGCCGGCTGTTCGTGCGTGACGAGTTGGGCCATCTGGCCGAGGCGTTTGCCACCATGCACGATAACCTGCGCGGGGTGCTGTCTGATGTCAGCGCTGCGGTGCATCAACTGGGTTCGGCGGCCGAAGAGGTGAACAGCATCGCCGACCAGTCGTCGCGCGATGTCGGCCAGCAATTGCACGAGATCGATCAGCTGGCCGCGGCGATCAACGAGTTGCAGTCTACCGTGCACGAGGTGGCCAGGACCTGTAGCGAGGCGGCGAGCGAGGCGGGGGCGGTGGCCAGTGATGCCACCAGTGGCCAGTCGGTGGTTGACGAAGCGGTCAACCATACTGGCGCCGTGGCAGCGCGTATGGAGCAGGCGGGTGGCTCGGTGGATGCCCTGCAGCAGGACAGCAAGGATATCGGCGTGGTGCTGGAGGTGATTCGCAATATCGCCGACCAGACCAATCTGCTCGCCCTGAATGCGGCGATTGAAGCGGCACGGGCCGGTGAGCATGGCCGCGGGTTCGCGGTGGTGGCGGACGAAGTGCGCACCCTGGCGCGACGGACGCAGGACTCGACCCAGGAGATCGAGCGCATCATCGAGCGCTTGCAGTCGCGGGCTGGCGAGACCGCCTCTACCATGCACGACAGCCGGCAGATGATGACCTCGACCCTGGCCCGTTCGCAGGAGGCGGGTAACCTGATTGGCCAGATCACCCATGCCATGGTGCGCATCTCGGATATGAACACCCAGATAGCGACCGCCACCGAAGAGCAGCACTCGGTGGCCGAGGATCTGAACCGCAATATTGCCTCGATCCACGAGGCGGCAAATGACGTGGCAAACGGTGCACGCCAGACCGCCGGCGCCTGCCAGTCGCTGAGTGCGCTCGCGGTACAACTGGCGCAACGGGTGGCGCAGTTCCGTCTGTAAGTGTCATCCGTGTGACCATAACAACGCCGGCGGAGGCCGGCGTTTGTCTATGTACGGCGTGGCATGACGGCGCCATGCATCACGGTAACGGATAACGGATCACAGCATGCTGGTCTCCGGAATATGGCGGAGTCCGAACGCCTCGCCGCGGGGATCAAACAGATGACAGTCGAGCGGCGAGAGGGCCAGTGGCAGCTCTTCATACAGCCGTACACCATGGTCGCCGGCGACATGCACCTTAAAGCCCTGGCAGCCCAGGCTGTTACCAAACAGGTAGGTGGCATTACCCAGCCGCTCGATGACTTCACTCTGGAAGCGGATGGTGAGCAGACCCGGCCCGGGTTCGAGACCGATATGCTCGGGGCGAATGCCCACCTTGACCGGGCTCCCCGCATCCAGCCCGATATCGCGCGCGGCAATCTGCAGCAACTGCCCGTCCGGTAACGTGACCTGCGCCTGGCCGGCGGCATGGCCACGGTAAACCGCGTCGATAAAGTTCATCTTCGGCGAGCCGATAAAGCCGGCGACGAACAGGTTGGCCGGGGCGTGGTAGAGGGCGAGCGGCGAGCCAATCTGCTCGATCTGACCGCTGCGCAGTACCACGATTTTATCGGCCAGGGTCATCGCCTCGACCTGATCATGGGTCACATAGATCATGGTATTGCCCAGTTCATGGTGCAGCTTGGCAATCTGCAGGCGCATCTCGACCCGCAGCTCGGCATCGAGGTTGGAGAGCGGCTCGTCAAACAGGAACACCTTGGGGTTGCGCACAATCGCGCGGCCGATGGCCACGCGCTGGCGCTGGCCGCCGGACATGTCCTTGGG
>JAYROM010000030.1:0-20030 GCA_041911695.1 Aeromonadaceae bacterium | reverse complement strand
TGCCGACGATCATCGGGGACACACAGCAAGCGATGGCGTAGTCATCGTTGTTGAAGTCCGGACGCATCAGGTCGTCGTTTTCGTACTGTACGGAAGAGGTATCGATAGATACCTTGGCACAGAACTTCTTGAAACCTTCCGGCAGATTTTCAGACCACAGGATGGTCATGTTCGGTTCCGGAGACGGGCCCATGGTGTACATGGTGTTCAGGTAACGGAAGGAGTTCTTGGTGACCAGGGTACGACCGTCAACGCCCATACCGCCGATGGATTCAGTTGCCCAAATCGGATCGCCAGAGAACAGGGTGTCGTATTCCGGGGTACGCAGGAAGCGGACCATACGCAGCTTCATGACCAGATGGTCGATGATTTCCTGTGCCTGTTCTTCGTTGATCAGACCCTTCTTCAGGTCACGTTCGAAGTAGGCATCCAGGAAGGTCGCGGTACGACCGAAGGACATGGCAGCGCCGTTCTGGGACTTCACAGCACCCAGGTAGCCGAAGTAGGTCCACTGTACCGCTTCCTGAGCGGTGGTCGCCGGGCCGGAGATATCACAGCCGTACTTGGCAGCCATCACCTTCAGCTGAGCCAGGGCACGGTGCTGTTCGCTGATCTCTTCGCGCAGACGGATGGTGGCTTCCAGGTCTTCGCCCTTTTCCAGCTTGGCTTGCAGGGACTTGAACTGGGACAGCTTGTCAGCCATCAGGAAGTCGATACCGTACAGGGCGATACGACGATAGTCACCGATGATACGGCCACGGCCGTAAGCATCCGGCAGACCGGTGATCACACCGGACTTACGGCAGTTCAGGATGTCCTTGGTGTAGACATCGAACACGCCCTGGTTGTGGGTCTTGCGGTATTCGGTGAAGATCTGCTTCAGCTTCGGATCCAGTTCGCGGCCATAAACCTGGCAAGAACCTTCAACCATCTTGATCCCGCCGAACGGGATGATGGCGCGCTTCAGCGGCTTGTCAGTCTGCAGACCCACGATCTTTTCCAGACCCTGCTCGATGTAACCGGCATCGTGAGCAGTGATGGTGGAAGCCAGATCGGTATCAAAGTCAACCGGTGCATGGGTGCGGTTTTCTTCCTTGATGCCTTCCATCACCTTGTCCCACAGGGTGGTGGTGGCAGCAGTGGCGCCAGCCAGGAAGGATTCGTCGCCTTCGTACGGGGTGTAGTTCTTCTGGATGAAGTCACGGGTGTTGACTTCAGTCTGCCAGGCCCCAGGTACGAAGCCTTCCCATGCACTCAGATACTTTTCGTTAAGTTCTGCCATGTTTCATTACCTCTTCGGTATTGATGATGCGAGCTTTCCGCGTCTTAGTGGTGACGACGGAAAATAAACCAGTAAGTCAGGCCAATCATGCCGCCGCCGCCGATGATGTTACCGATGGTGACCGGGATGAGGTTCTTGACGATAAAATTGGTCACGGTCAGATCGGCATACTTCGCCGGGTCTGCGCCGATGGCCTGCCAGAATTCCGGGGTGGCGACGGAGTGAATCGCGATGCCGACCGGAATCATGAACATGTTTGCGATGCTGTGCTCGAAACCGGATGCCACGAACATGGCCACCGGCAGGATCATAATCAGCGCCTTGTCAGTCATGGTGCGACCGCCAAATGCCATCCAGGTAGCCAGACAAACCATCAGGTTACACAGGATGCCCAGTGCCACAGCTTCGGCAAAGGTGTGATGCAATTTATGCTGTGCAGTGTTCAGGGCAACCAGACCCCATTGGCCTTCGCCGGAGGTGTACTGACTGCTGATGATGATCAGTGCGACCATGATCAGACCACCAATCAGGTTACCGAAGTAAACCAGTACCCAGTTGCGGAACATCTGCGCCCAGGTAATGCGGCCTGCCGCACGGGCGACCAGCGTCAGCGTGGTCGAGGTGAACAGTTCACCGCCCAGGACCACGCACAGGATCAGGCCGAGAGAGAAGCAGACCGCACCAGCGAACTTGCTGCCCCCTTGGGAGACGACTGTGATGTAGAAGATGAAGGCGATGGCGATAAAGGCACCGGCGGTGATGGCCAGCATGATGGTTTTGGCGACAGGCTTGGTAGCCTTGCCGTAGGTGGCGTCTTCGGCGACGGCCGCAATGGCCTCAGGCTTCAGACAATCGAAAGGTGATTCGGCGTTCACGTTTAGCATCCCGATTGAAATTGAGCTGTCGTAATCATAACAACAAAGCGCACGGCTAAATTTGCCTTGGATCAATTTCGACCGGTCGGTTCTGTAATTTTACTACATTTTAATTTTGGAATCTTTCGAGTCCATCACGAACCGGTAGCACAACTGCGTCATCCGGTCCGCGGAGCTGGAACTGTGACGTATTGTACATTTTATCGGCGCTACTATACGCCCGCTTTGCGGGATTGAAAATACATCAATAGGAGGAAAAAGGCCGATCAAGTGACCGGCCATATTGCGGAAAATCCGCCATCGCACAGGGATGGACGGTGAATCGGTCTGCTGGCGTTATGCCTGCTGCGGCCAGGCAGCGCGCTTGGCGGCTTGCAGCTTTTCATAGGCGGCGAGCAATTTCTGGTGCAGCGGGAACTGCTGCAGTGATAGATCGCCGGCCTGCAGGCCAAAGAAGCGGGCATCCCCACGGATATGTGCCCACACCTGGGTGACGGTCTCTTCGCCAAACATCCGGTGGAAGGTGGCGCGGTAATCTTCCGGATTGCGATCGGCCGACAGGAACAGGGCCAGACTGGCCTGCAGGCAACGGAAGAAACGGGCGCGACTGTCGGTGAACACGCTGGCATTGAACTCCAGCGTCCAGTGGGCCCACTCCTGGGCCAGTGACAGATCACCGGCGGCCAGGGCCAGCAGACACTTCAGCTCGCCGATACGCAGGGTGTGCCAGCCACTGTCACGGCCGACCGCCAGACCGATCAGCTCGCGGACGCGGGTGCGGTCATCAAAGCCCTCTTCATCCAGCAGGTGGTAGAAGTCCATGTACTCGTCGGCATCGCCGTCGCTGGCCGGCAGGGCCAGCACCGCCTCACGCAGGCCGGCACCCATATTGTTGTTGGCGATCACCAGATCTTCGGCTGGATAGATGTCGGACATGCCTGGTACCAGAATACGGCAGGCATAGACGCCGAGATGCTGGTAGTCGGCGATGTACACCGGTTGTTCCAGTTCTTCGAACATGGCAATCAGATGGCCGAACTCCTCCTGGGTGGTGCCGGCGTAGTTCCAGTCGACAAACGGATAGTCGGCATCAGCCCGGAACAGATCCCAGCTGATCAGACCGGACGAGTCGATAAAGTGGGTTTCCAGGTTGTGGTGGTCGGCCACTTCGTCATTGTCGAAGGAGGGCGGCGAGAAGACATCCAGATCCTTGAGACTGCGGCCCTGCAGCTGTTCGGTCACCGTGCGTTCGAACGCCACCTCGAACCGCGGGTGCGCGCCGAACGAGGCAAAGCAGGTGCTATTGGCCGGGTTGAGCAGCACCACGCAGATCACCGGGAACTGGCCGCCCAGCGAGGCGTCGTAGCACAGGATCGGGAAACCTTCCTGCTCCAGGGTGGCGATGGCGGCCTGGATCCCCGGATAGCGGGCGATCACTTCAGCCGGAATTTCCGGCAGCGAGATAGCCTCGGCAATGATGCGGTTCTTGACGTAACGCTCGAATACTTCCGACAACCCTTGGGTGCGGGCTTCGGTCGGCGTATTACCGGCACTCATGCCGTTGGAGACATACAGGTTGCCGATGATGTTCATCGGGATATACACCGTCTGCTGGTTGTCCTGGCGTACAAATGGCAGGGCACAGATGCCGCGCTCCTCATTCCCGGACTGCAGATCGATCAACATATCTGCCGACAGTTCACCTTCCGGATCGTAGAAATCACGGGTGTAGTCATCCAGCAACCCGTCCGGTAGTTCACCGTCATCCGGAATGGCAAACCAGCGCTCGTCCGGATAGTGGACAAACGGTGCGGCGGCCAGCTGTTCGCCGAGATAGAAGTCGGAGAAGAAATAGTTGGTCGACAGGCGTTCGAAGTATTCGCCCAGTGCCGAGGCCAGCGCCGCTTTCTTGCTGGCTCCCTTGCCGTTGGTAAAGCACAGCGGGCAGTCCCGATCGCGGATATGGACCGACCAGACATGAGGGACCGGATTCAGCCAGGAGGCCTCCTCGATATTGAAACCGAGGCGGGTCAGCGTGGTCTGGAAACGTTCGATAGAGGCCTCAAGGGCCGCGTCTTTGCCGGGAATAAAGGTTTGCATTGCGGTGGGATTCCGTGACGGGTGAAATGTTAGCGAACTGTTACGTGGTTACAGGCGCCAGTGTAGCGGTTCCTGCCTCGGGCTGCCAGCCAGGACAGGGCGGAAAGCAGAGAAGGTTGGTTGTGCCTGCAGATATTGCAACAGCTGGCATGCAGTGTTGCAGAAAACGACTTGCAGAGTTTGCGCCAATCCGTAATGTGGACAGTCAGTTTATGATCACTGTCCAGGGCAGGAAGGAAGATGAAAAAAGCAGGTTTTATTGGTTGGCGTGGCATGGTCGGCTCAGTGCTTATGAGCCGTATGGTAGAAGAAAACGACTTTGCACTGATTGATCCGGTGTTCTTTACCACCTCTCAGGCGGGTCAGGCTGCCCCCAACTTCGGCAAACCGGCCGGACTGCTGCAGGATGCCTATGATCTGGATGCCCTGCGTGCCATGGACATCATTATTACCTGCCAAGGTGGTGACTACACCAAAGAGATCTACCCCAAGTTGATGGCCTCTGGCTGGCAGGGGTACTGGATCGATGCCGCCTCCGCCCTGCGTATGGAAGACAACGCCATCATCATCCTGGATCCGGTCAACGGCCATGTCATTGATGATGCGCTGAACCGTGGCGTGCGCACCTATGTCGGTGGTAACTGTACCGTCAGCCTGATGTTGATGGGGCTCGGTGGTCTGTTCGCCAACAATCTGGTGGAGTGGGTCTCGTCGTCGACTTACCAAGCGGCGTCCGGCGCCGGTGCGCGTCATATGCGCGAACTGCTGTCGCAAATGGGTACCCTGCGCGATGCGGTGGCCACTGAGCTGGCGGATCCGGCCTCTGCCATTCTGGATATCGAACGCAAGGTGACCGCCACCATGCGTGACGAGTCGTTCCCGACCTCGCAGTTTGGTGCACCGCTGGCTGGTAGTCTGATCCCGTGGATCGATGTCGCCCTGCCAAATGGCCAGAGCAAGGAAGAGTGGAAGGGGATGGCCGAGACCAACAAGATCCTGGGTCTGTCCGACGCCCGTATTCCGGTCGACGGTAACTGTGTGCGCATCGGCGCCCTGCGCTGCCATAGCCAGTCGTTCACCATCAAACTGAAGAAAGACGTGCCGCTGACCGACATCCACCAGATGCTGGCGGCGCACAATGACTGGGTGCGAGTGATTGAGAATGATCGTGCCACCACGGTGCGCGAGCTGACCCCGGCCAAGGTCACCGGTACCCTGAACGTACCCGTCGGCCGTCTGCGCAAGATGAACATGGGCAACGACTTCCTCTCCGCGTTCTCGGTGGGTGACCAGTTGTTGTGGGGCGCGGCTGAACCGCTGCGTCGTATGCTGCGCATCCTGCTGGCGCGCGGGTAAGCGATATTCGACTTTCATTCGAAACAAAAAATGGAGCCTATGGGCTCCATTTTTTTTACCAACGCCGAGCGAAAGGGGCCGCTTGTCGTGCCACAGCGCCCGTTAAACTCCGCATAGTGCACGCTTCGTAACCCTGCGCTTGTCATCCGAAGCGCTTACCGGGCGACGGCTTGTGATGCTTCTCACGCTTCTGGCAGAAGTTTTGGTGCGGCGCACGAGAAAATCATCCCTGATTTTGTAATGCGGGTCACAAAAACCGCGTCATCTAACCGTATTCATCGGTTTTATTGGTCCTGTCATCTCCGACAGGGAGCGGATGATCGAAAAGAGGCATGGGCGCCATTTGACTAAACTGGAGTCGATGATATCGCCCAGAGGAAGTAATGATGGTTGCCAGTGAGGAAATCGAAAGTCGTTTGTTGCCCCGGTCTGGGTCAGACACTGAATATGCGACGCTAATGGATGACCTGGCGCTGGCGGCACCGGCGATGACCGCGGCATTAACCTCGTTGGTGGGGCTACCGAGTTGGTGTCAGGAGAGCACCGGACGCCCGCCGTTCGGGCTGGCGATTGACACCGCGCTGGATGAGGCACTGCAACTGGCTGCTGGCTTGGGGCTACGAACCTATCGTGATCCACAAGGCTATTATGGCTGGGCCGAGTTAGGCGAAGGTGACGAGTTGCTTGGGCTGCTCGGGCATGTCGATATGTTACCCCTGGTTGGACAGCAGGCCTGGTTCAGTGATCCGCTTAACCTGGTTTGCCGGCATGGCGTGTTCTATGGCGCAGGGTGTCAGCAGGGCAAGGGGCCATTGGTGGCGGCCTTGCATGCCTTAGGCGCGTTACTGTCGGCGGGGGAGCCGCTACATCACCGTGTCCGTCTGATTATCGGTACCGATGCGGCCAGTGGCCAGTGGCGTTGTATGGCGCGCTATCGAGCAGAGCAGGAGATCCCGCACCTCACGCTGGCATTGACCGGTGAGCATACGCTGGTGATGTCAGAAAAGCGGCTGGTACAGGGCTATCTACAGGGCCCCCCGGCGGAAAATCTGGAAATTGAATGTGACAACCCGCTGACCCGGGTGCCGGACCGGGCCAGTTACCGCGGCCCCCAGCAGCGCAAACTGATGCGGCAACTCGATGCGCTCGGTTACCCTTGGTTGCAGCAGGATGGCCAGATCATCGTGCTGGGACAGAGTGCCCCCGCCGCGCAATGTGGTCAACGAGGCATCAATGCCATTGTGCGCCTGTGTCGCGCCTTGTCATTGATTGGTTATCGGCATCCGGCGCTGGGGTTCTGCAGCCTGGTGGTTGGGGATGACCCGCATGTGCGTGCCTTGGTCGGCGATATTCGCGATGAGCAGGGGCGGATGACCTTGAACCTGGCCTCGCTGCGTATCGACAGTAGTTCATCACAACTCGGGGTGGATATTCGTATTCCTGTCGGGGTGTCGCATGAACTGTTCCGTCAGCAACTGCGCACCAGCCTGGCGCGTCTGGGCTGGCACTATGAGGAGCTACGTCACGAAGAGCCGTTGCAATGGGCGCAGGATGCTCCCATCCTGACACTACTGGCGCAAAGCGCCAGCGCGGTTTGCGGTGAACCTTGCCAGCCTCGCCCTTCGGCGGAGGTCTCCTATGCGCGCGCCTTGCCGGCGACCATTCCCTTTGGCGCGGCTTTTGCAGATCAACCGGACAGTCGTGGCCAGGCGAATGAACATCTGTCTGCCGAGGCGCTGCAACGGATGGCTTGCCTGTATGCCGATGCCGTGCTTCGTTTGCAGACGGTTTCATTGCGCACAGTTTTGGGGCTCGATCGTTAACGATATGCACCTTGATGCAGCGTAACTTTGTTAAAAATGCAGGAATTCGCCTTTTTATGAATTTAAATGCGGATTTCTGCTTCTCAATCTGCACATCATCTTGTAATTTGTGATCCAATCAACGGTTTCCTTCCAACATGCCCTTGTACCCGTCTGGGTCACCTCGGGCGAACAGGGCATGGATGCATCTGGCCGGCTTCGGGCCTGATTACAGGATTGTATGGTTATGAATGATATTCCTACGCTTGAAGTACGGAATTTGCGTAAGTTTTTTGGTTCCCATGAGGTGCTCAAGGGGATCAACCTGACCGCTCACAAAGGCGATGTCATCTCAATTCTTGGCTCGTCCGGCTCGGGCAAGTCAACGTTCCTGCGTTGCATCAATCTGCTGGAGACCCCCTCCGAAGGGGATGTGCTGGTGCATGGTGAGCTCATCGCCATGAAAGCCAACAAACTCGGAGAGCGTCTGCCGGCTGACCGCCGTCAGGTCGAGCGTATCCGCTCCCGGTTGGCGATGGTGTTCCAGAGTTTCAACCTGTGGTCGCATATGACCGTGCTGCAGAATGTTATCGAAGTGCCGATCCAGGTGTTGAAAGTGCCACGGGCCGAGGCGATCGAAAAAGCTGAGGCGCTGCTGCAACGCGTGGGGCTCTATGAGCGCCGTGACTACTATCCGGGCCACCTGTCCGGTGGGCAGCAGCAGCGTGCGGCGATTGCCCGAGCGCTGGCGGTTGATCCAGAGGTGATGCTGTTCGATGAGCCGACTTCGGCGCTCGACCCTGAGTTGGTCGGTGAGGTGCTGCAGGTGATGCGTAATCTGGCCGAAGAGGGTCGGACTATGCTGGTGGTGACCCATGAGATGGGTTTTGCCCGCGATGTGTCAAATCGGGTCATGTTCTTGCATCAAGGTGTCGTAGAAGAGGAAGGTGCACCGCTCGAGGTGTTCGGTGCGCCCAAGTCGGACCGTTTCAAGCAGTTTATTTCTTCGATTTACTAACCCGCGCGGACTGCTTGCAGTCCTGTTCACGATCAAGGAGTCAGATGATGAAGAAGTTGTGGTTGGCCGCTCTGGCCGCAATGGTGATGACCGGTGGTGTGGCCGAAGCCAAGGAATGGAAAAACGTGCGTATCGGTATCGAAGGGGCTTACCCTCCGTTTAACCAGACCGAAGCCAATGGCGATCTGACCGGTTTCGATGTGGATATCGCCAAGGCGCTGTGTGACGAAATGAAGGTCAAGTGTACCCTGGTCAAGCAAGACTGGGACGGTATGATCCCGAGCCTGCTGACCCGTAAGTTCGATGCCATCATCTCTACTATGGACATCACCCCGGAACGTCTGAAGAAGGTCGACTTCTCTGACAAGTACCAGCATGTGCCGGCGCGCTTTGTCACCAAGAAGGGCAACAAGCTCGAACTGACCGCCGATTTCATGAAGGGCAAGAAGGTTGGCGTACAGCGCTCCACCTCGATGGATACCTATATCAGCGACAACTTCCCGACCGCCGACCTGAAGCGCTACGGCACCTATGACGAAGCCTATCTGGATCTGAAAGCCGGTCGTGTTGAATATGTGCTGGCCGACTACGCCTCGCTGCTCGATGGCCTGTTGAAGAAGCCGGATGGTGCCCAGTTCGAACTGGTTGGCCCGGGTCTGACCGATGCCAAGTGGTTCGGTATCGGTGCCGGGGTGGCACTGCGCAAGCAGGATGCTGACCTGAAGGCCATGTTCAACAAGGCGATCCAGTCGATCCGTGCCAACGGCAAGTACAAGGCGATCAATGACAAGTATTTTGACTTTGATGCCTACGGCGACGACAAGAAGTAATACTGCTTTAGCAGCTACAGCACGGGCCTGCGGGCCCGTGCCTGATGGAACAAGACATGTTTGATCTGAAGGGCTATGAAGGCTCCCTGCTTGATGGGGCCTGGATGACATTGCAGGTGGCCCTGCTTTCCGTATTGCTGGCTGTCGTACTGGGGATGATCGGTGCGCTGGCCAAATTGTCACGTGCGCGCACTGCGCGTCGCTTGGCAACCTTCTATACCACCCTGATCCGCGGTATTCCGGATCTGGTGCTGATGTTATTGCTGTTCTTTGGTGGTCAGGCGTTCGTCAATTGGTTGTGTGGCGTGATCAATAACAACCTGAACGACTGGCTGAAACCGGCCGACTGGACCACCTATGTACCGGACTATGTCGATATCAGCCCCTTTACCGCTGGGGTGCTGACCATTGGCTTCATCTTCGGTGCCTACATGACCGAAACCTTCCGCGGGGCAATCTTGGCGGTGGATAAGGGACAATTGGAGGCTGCCCATGCCTATGGCATGCGTCCGTGGCAGGTGTTCAGCCGCGTACTGTTTCCGCAGATGATGCGTCACGCCTTGCCGGGCCTCGGCAATAACTGGCTGGTGCTGCTCAAGACCACCGCGCTGGTGTCGGTGATCGGTCTGGATGATATGGTGCGCAAGGCGGGTCTCGCGGCCGGCTCCACCCAGTTGCCGTTTACCTTCTACATGGCCGTTGCCTTGATCTTCCTGTTGTTTACTGCGGTTTCCACCACGCTGCTCAAGTGGCTGGAACGTCGCTACGCCATCCAGACGAGGTAACCGGCATGTTTGATTTTTCGATTATTGCCGCCGAGTGGCCGCTCTATCTGCAAGGGCTGTGGAACACCGTCTGGCTGGTGGCGGCGTCATTGGTATTTGGTATTTTGATTGCCATCCCGATGGGCATTTTGCGTGGTAGTCGCAACCCGCTGATCCGCGTGCCTGTGTGGGCTTATATCTACTTCTTTCGCGGAACGCCGATGCTGGTGCAGCTGTTTATCGTCTACTACGGTGCGGCACAGTGGGATGCGCTGCGCCACACCTGGGCGTGGACCTGGCTGCAGGAGGCCTGGTTTTGTGCCCTGCTGACCTTCTCACTCAACACCGGGGCCTACACTGCAGAAATCATCCGTGGCTCGATCCAGTCCATCCCGCGCGGTGAGATTGAAGCTGCCGAGGCTTACGGTATGTCGCCGTGGCAGGTGATGCGCTGCATCGTGTTGCCGGGGGCGCTGCGTCGTGCCTTACCGGCCTACAGCAACGAAGTCATCTTTATGCTGCACGGTTCGGCGATTGCCGGGATCATCACCATCATTGATCTGACCGGCGCAGCCCGTATTGTGAACTCGCGTTATTACAGCCCGCTGGAAGCGTTTTTGACGGCTGGGCTATGCTATCTCGGATTGAGTCTGATGCTGGTCTGGGCATTTCGTAAGCTGGAACATCGCTGGCATGCCCATTTACGGCCACGCAGCTTGTAATGACCGTCGGTTAAGGTGCAGTTAAGGCTGCCGGCAGGCAGCCGTCATGTTACAATGCGCCGGTTTTTGAGATAGCGGGTCGAAGGGTCAAGGAGCCGGACGTTGCGTCTGTGGGTGTTACTTTGTTTATGGTGCTGGCTGCTTGCGTTTCCTGCGTCCGCTGCTGAGCAGGTGCAGTTCGCGGCCGAACCCGCGTGGCGAATTCCGGTGGCCGTACCGGATCAGGCTCACCAGTCTCCGGCGTCCGGCCAGCGTTATCTGTTGGTGGATCGCCAACTCTATCTGAATGCTGCCGGCGTGCAGCGTTTCCAGCGTTTTGTGATTGGCATTACCAGTACCGAAGGGCTGGAGAAGGCCTCACAGCTGGCGTTTGACTTCGATCCCGACTATGAGACCCTGACCATCCACAAGGTGCAGGTCTGGCGTGACGGCAAACCGCTGGATCGCCTGGAGCCGCAGGAGCTGCGCGTATTTCAACGTGAAGCGGATCTCGAACGTTTCCTCTATTCCGGTACCCGAACTGCCTATCTGATCCTGCCCGATATCCGTGTTGGCGATGTCCTCGAATACAGCTATTCGGTGAGCGGTAATAACCCGGTGATGGGGGGCCGCTACAGCGACGTGATGCCGTTGGAGTGGGATGTGCCGATTGAACGCAGCAGTTTGCGTCTGTTGGTGGCGCCGAGTCGCGCCCTGTTTTTTGATGCGCCCAAGGGGACTGACGTCAAGGTGCAGGTGAGCCAGTCGTCCGGTGAGCGCGAAATCCTGTGGACCCAGGACAAGGTGCCGGCGATTGAGCTGGAGAGCGATACCCCGGCCTGGTATATGCCCAATCGCTCGCTGGGGTTGAGTGAGTTTGCCAGTTGGGCCGACGTGGTTGCTTGGGCGCGCCCCTTGTATGACGAGGCGGCCGCTGTCGATCCGGCGATCCAGCAGATGGCGGACCAGCTGGCGAAGGATGCCAAGGGCGATGATGACAAGATCATGGCGGCCCTACACTTTGTGCAGCAGGAGATCCGCTATCTGGGGATGGAGGATGGTATCGGCTCGCATCGTCCGCGCAAGGCAGCGGATACCCTGTATCGTCGCTATGGCGACTGCAAGGACAAGACGGTCCTGTTGATGGCGCTGCTCAAGGCGATGGGGTTAGCGCCGACTGCTGCGCTGGTGAGCTTGGAACATGGCGCCATTCTGCCCAACCAGCAGCCATCCCCCTATCTGTTCGATCATGTGCTGGTCACCCTGATGCTAGATGGCAAACGGCTGTGGCTGGATGGTACCTCGTTGAATCAGGGCAGTAATGTTGACACCTTGGCGGTACCCTATCTGCGCTATGCCTTGCTGGTGGCACCGGAGGTCAAGGCGTTGACCGCCATGGACGGTGACTATCGCCCGGCTGAGGTACGTGCCCGGCATGAGATTTTCCTCACGCCAAATCAGCGGCAGATGCAAGTGGATACCCTGTTTGTCGGTGACCAGGCCGAGCAGCAGCGCAGTCAGTTAAAGGTTAATTCGCTCAAGGCGCTGAGCCGTCGGCTGGAGGAGTATTACAGCCGTTTGTATGGTGAGGTGACGGCGGTAGGGGCGCCGGACGTGCATGATGACACGGCGAGCAATGAGCTGATGATGAGCGAGCGCTATGTGTCGATGGAGGGGCTGGACAAGGTGGCCGCTCAGGGGGTGGATATCTATGCCGACTTGCTCGATGGCTACCTCAAGGAGGTCAATGGCGACCGCAGCCAGCCCTTGGCATTGAGCCCGCCGATCCGCCTGCAGCAGGAGTTTCTGGTCCATCTGCCTAAACCGGCCAAGATTGCCCCCTACCAGGCTAACTATAACAATGCGGTATTCCGCTTTGGCCTGCAGGTCGAACCCTTGTCGCCTCAACTGTTGCGCGTCAATTACCGCTACGAGAATCTGCTCGAGAGCGTACCGGTGGCCGAGTTGGCCAAGTACCGCGAGAATGTGCGCCGTGCCCGTGAGCAGTTGAGTTTGAACTTTACCCTGCCGGTGGGTGATGACCCGAACACGGCGCCCACGCCGTGATGCCTTGGGGGCTTGATGGCGGCATCCCTGCCGCCAACGATTGGTTCAATGGAAACTCGCCTTGTCTAATCTTATAGGCCGGCTTTTCTGATTACGACTCTGTAGCAATGGGTTGTGCGTCCCTAGTCGGCAAACACTGCCCAGATCGGCGCATGGTCAGAGGGTTTTTCTACCGCGCGCAGTTCATAGTCGATGCCGGTGGTCTGCAGACGCGCCAGCAAGGGGGCGGTGGCCAGGATCAGATCGATACGCAGGCCGCGATTCTCTTCAAAGCCTCGGCTTCGATAATCAAACCAGCTGTAGCGGTCATCAACACCAGGATGCTGGTGACGGAAGGTATCGGTCAGCCCCCAGCCCAACAGACGTTGTAACCATTCACGCTCTTCCGGCAGGAACGAGCATTTGCCTTCACGCAACCAGCGCTTGCGGTTAGCTTCGCCGATGCCGATATCCTCATCTCCGGGTGAAATATTCATATCACCAATGATCGCGATATCCTCGTCCGGCTGGCGGTGCTGTTGCAGGTAAGCCTGCAGGTCGGCGTAGAAGCGGGTCTTGGCCGGGAACTTGAGTGGATGGTCGCGGTTCTCGCCTTGCGGGAAATAACCGTTCAGCACGGTGAGTATGCGGCCATTGGCCTGCTGAAAACGGCCAATAATCATCCGGCGCTGGGCATCCTCTTCATCGGTCGGGAAGCCTTTATCCAGCTGTACCAGCGGCAGTCGACTAAGCAACGCCACGCCATAATGTGCTTTTTGACCGTGAAAATGGACCTGATAGCCCATGGCCGTGACCGCTTCCAGCGGGAAGGCCTCGTCATGCACCTTGATCTCCTGCAAGCCGATAATGTCCGGCTGATGGCTGTCGATCAGCGCCTGCAGTTGCGGCAGGCGAGCGCGTAATCCATTGATATTAAAAGAGACGATTTTCATATTATTGACCTGTTACGGTGAGCGCGTTAGCGCTGGGCCTGCAGGTCATCCTGCAGTTTATAGAGTCGTTCGGCCTGCGCCGGGCTGAGTTGTACGCCGTCCAGCAGGGACAGGGTATCACGGCACTCGTCGAGCAGTTCGTTACTGTTCTTGTCCTTGTCCTTGTCCTTGGCCTTGGACTGATGCAGCAGCATCAGACATTGCGCCTTGTTCAGTGCCGCATTGGTATTGGCTGGTGCCTTGTGCAGCGCTTCGCGGAAGAAGCCGACCGCCTCCAGATAGTGGCCGTTGCGATAGGCGGCAATCCCCTGATCGTTGAGCTCGTTGTAGCGCTGCTGGCGTTCCAGCAGCGTGCTGTCGGTCTGCATGGTCTGGACACAGACTTTAAGCAGGGGATCCTGATCCAGCAAGGCGCCGAGTTGATCCTGCAGTTGCACCACATACTCATATTCGCCCAACTGGGTAAATCCGAGCAGCAGGTTACTGGCCAGTGAGGGGGCCGGGCCGTCGATATTCTGCTGGCAGGTTTGTAAGGCCTTGTAGAGCATGCGCTTGGCGCGGTTCATCTCGCCGTGAGCGATTTGCACCCGTGCCTGACAAATCTGTTCAAAAGTGCGCAGATCAAACTCACAGTCACCCAGCAGCCCGCGACAACGATAGAGGGCATTGTTGACCTGGCGCTGCAGTTTGCTCAGATGGTAGGGGTCGTCAGAGTGCAGTGCATACAGGATCAGGGTATGCACATAACTCCCGAGCAGTTGCGCGGTGCGGCCGGCATCATAACGATGCAGGTCTAACATGGTACTGATGGCATCGCGGGCATGCAGATAATCGCCCTGCTGAAGTGCCACCTCGGCCAGGTGACGTTGCAGCACGGCGGATTGGGGGGAGATTTCGGTGGCGCGGCTGAGTGTGTCCACTGCCTCTTGGTGTGCGCCGGTGGCGACCAGGGCCTGAGATAGCCAACGGTAGGCCTCGACCATCAATGGCCGTAGTCGCAAGGCACTGTTCAGGTGGGCAATCGCATCTTCGAACTCACCGAGGCGATAGCACACCTTACCCAGCCCAAGACGTAACCAGGCCGACTCCGCCTCCGCCAGACCACTACGTAGCAGTGCGCGCACCTCAATCAACTCATCAAGATGGATATACATCTCCGCCATCATGCAGCGGCAGAAGGTGGTATAGCGACTGCCTTCATCAATCAGACTGCGACAGGCCTCAATGACATCCCTGTGTCGCATCTCTTGTAGTGCTGCATAGACAGGGGCCAGTTCGGCCTTACGGTGCATGGCGCGTAATAGGCGCACCCGCAATTGCTCCTGCGAGAACGGCTTCATCATATAGCCGTCGGGTTCGCTCTCCAGCGCGCTCAACACCATGGCGCGGCTATTGTCACCGCTGATAATGAACACGGTCGACTCGGCTGGCATCAGTTGCTGCTGACGTAAGAACTCCAGTAGTTGCCGCCCGTTCTGACCGCTACCCAGGTTGTAATCGAGCAGATAGATGTCGAACATTTCACGGGCACAACGCCGCCGGGCCTCTTCCGCAGTGGCCAGGATGGTCACTTGGGAGAACCCCAGGTTTTGCAGCATTGCCTTCATCATCACCTGAAAGGAGCGTTGATCATCGACCAGCAGTACCCGCTTGCGATGAAGGGGCGAGAGCTGGCGCGGGGTGAGATGTTCTGGTTCGCTATGTTCCTGCATGGACCGCCGTTGACGACAGGGCCTGGCCCTGGGGAGATATGGGCTTACTATAGCGAATCCTGCCATGTCTGTGCGCGGCTAAACAGGAAAAATGCCGAGTAAAAATCGGTCAAGTCAGGCTAACTGGCTGTCAATTCGACAAATTCAGGTATGAAGCAGAGGAAGAATGGTGGAGGGAGAAGGATTCGAACCTTCGAAGGCAGAGCCGTCAGATTTACAGTCTGATCCCTTTGGCCGCTCGGGAATCCCTCCACAAGTGCGGGGCGCATAGTAGCAGATTCTCTTTGGATGTGAACCCCTGCTCCGTAAACTTTTTGCTAAAGCAAGACGGAAACCTGCCGATAAACAGTCAGATGCCTATTTTTCACACTTTCCTATCATGCTGACCGGTGTATTGCGTGACCAGCTGCTGATTGATGAGCTGCAACTTGGACAAAACCTGAACCAGGCCATCCATGAAGGCCGGCGCAGTGATTTTGGCCTGTTGCTGGCCATGTTGTCGCCGGATGTACAGGATCAGCCCTGGGTCGCTGATCGACTGCCCGAAGCGCCTGCCAGCAAGGACTGGCGCCAACACTTCTCATTGCCCCCGGTGCGTCCGCTGGAGTGTGATGCCCACAGTCTGGAGCGTATGGCGGCCTACCATCAGGCGGCCGAGCAGGGCGGGCAGGCGGCTTGTCGGTTACTCGACTGCCTCAACCCGGAAGCCCTGATCCGTGAGCAGTATCAGCTTGATCCACAGGTGCTGGATGATATGCCGCTGCTGGCGCGCGAAAAATACCTGTTGGCACGCGAAGGTCAGCATCCCCGTCATTCCGCTTTGGATACCCTGCCGCCGGCCGCGATGCTGGACGCCATTGCCGGCGCCGATGCCTTGCCTGAATTACGGGTCCATTACTACTCCTCTGCCGCCTGAGGTTTGCGCTGGCGCCAGACTGGGAGCCAACCGTAGCTATTAATCCGCAGTATTGACCATCTGCTCAGCGCCGTATCGTCTCGTGCTGGAAATTCCATGCTGTTTGTCTGGCCTTGGGTTACCATGCGCGCAGTTTTCCACCACGCTGTTATCACTGTGATATGGGCCTGTGGGCCCGGGCGTGAGCGTATGCAATATGAGGGAGCAAGATGACCGACATTCAGTCGTCGACGGCCAGCCAAGACTGGCCGCAAGCATGGGACGCGTTGATTGATGTACTGCGCCGCGAGGTCAAGCCGGCGTTGGGTTGTACCGAGCCGATTGCCGTGGCACTGGCGGCGGCCAACTGTCGCGCACTGCTTGGGCAAACGCCACAGCGTCTGCAGGTGTGGGTCTCGGGCAACCTGTTCAAGAACGGCATGGGGGTCGGCGTGCCGGGCACCGGGATGACTGGTCTGCCGGTGGCGGCCGCCGCCGGGGCGATTGCCGGCGATGCGTCCGCTGGGCTGGAGGTGTTGCGCGGACTGACGCCAGCCCATGTCGAGGCGGCGCGCGCGCTGCTGCCGGCGGTGCAGGTGGACGTCAAGGATGTGCCGGAAGTGCTGTATGTCGAAGTGCTGGCTGAGGCTGAGGGTCACCAAGCGCGTGCAGTGATCTGTACCGATCACACCCGGGTGGCACTGCTCGAGCGTGACGGCGAGGTGCTGCACACCCAGAGTCGCGATCCCGGCGTCAAGCTGCAGCAGGGGCCGGCGATGTCGCTATCGACCATCATCGAGTTCGCCTGCCAGGTGCCGTTTGAGCGCATCGCTTTTATCCGTGAAGCGGCCGAGTTGAATCAGGCGCTGGCTGATGAAGGGCTGCGCGGCTACGGTTTGCGCATCGGCCGACTGCTCACCGAGCAGATCGAGCGCCAGTTACTGTCGGATGATCTGATGACCCTGGCGATGCGTCTGGCCTCTGCCGCCTCCGATGCGCGCATGGATGGCGCCATGCTGCCAGCAATGTCCAACTCCGGCTCTGGCAACCAGGGCATTGCCGCCACCATGCCGGTGGTTGCCGCCGCCCGTTTCCTCGGTGTCGATGATGAGCGCCTGTGCCGCGCGCTGGTGATGAGCCACCTGCTGGCGATTCATATCAAGACCTACCAGAACAAACTTTCCGCGTTGTGTGCCGCCAGCACTGCCGCGATGGGGGCCGGCGCGGCGATCACCTGGTTGCTGGGTGGCGATGCGGCGCGCATCAACCTGTGTATCAACAACATGATTGGCGACGTGGCCGGTATCATCTGTGATGGCGCGGGCAATGCGTGCTCGATGAAGGTGTCGACCTCGGCTTCGGCGGCCGTCAAGTCGGCACTGATGGCGGTCAACGGCCTCGGGGTCAGCGCCCGTGAAGGCATTGTCGCTGATGACGCCGAGCAGACCATCGCCAATCTCGGTCACCTGAGTCGCGAAGGCATGCAGCAGACGGATCAGCAGATCATCGCCATCATGCGTGCCAAGCAGAGCCACTAATCCCCTGGCCCCTGCGGTGTTCGCCCTGATCCGGATCCTGCGCCGGATCAAGGGCGCCAAGCAGGGGCCTGCTATACTCCCCGCCCGTTACTGATGACCTTGCGGAGCTGCCTCCATGACGCGAATTGCGCAACCTGTTGAACTGCTGGCGCCAGCCAAAAATGCCGACTTCGGTATCGAGGCGATCCGTCATGGCGCGGATGCGGTCTATATCGGCGGCCCGGGGTTTGGCGCGCGGGCGGCCGCTGGCAACCCGGTCGAGGAGATTGCCCGTCTGGCGCAGTTTGCCCACAAGTTCGGCGCCCATGTCTATGTGGCGTTCAATACCCTGCTGCGCGATGATGAACTGGAGCCGGCCCGTGCGCTGACCTGGCAACTGTACGAGGCCGGGATTGATTCGCTGATCGTGCAGGACATGGGGTTGCTGCAGCTCGATCTGCCGCCATTGGCGCTGCATGCCAGCACGCAGACCGACAACCGCACGGTGGATAAAGTCCGCCTGCTGGAGCAGACCGGCTTCTCGCAGGTGGTGCTGGCGCGCGAGTTGTCGCTGGCACAGATCCGCGAGATTGCCGGTGCCACCACGGTGACGCTGGAGGCGTTTATTCATGGCGCGCTGTGCGTCAGTTACAGCGGCCAGTGCTATATCAGCCATGCGATGACCGGGCGTAGCGCCAACCGGGGCGAGTGTGCACAGATCTGTCGCCTGCCGGCCACCCTGCAGACCGCGGATGGCCAGGTGCTGGCGGCTGATCGTCATCTGCTGTCGTTGCGCGATCTGAACCAGACCGCACATCTGGGCGAACTGGTGGATGCCGGGGTGCGCTCACTGAAAATTGAGGGGCGTCTCAAGGGGCTGGATTACGTCAAGAACGTCACCGCCTGGTATCGTCAGCAACTCGATAACCTGCTGGAGCGCCGTCCCGAGTTGGCGCGGGCTTCGGTGGGGCGTTCGACCTTCACCTTCCGGCCCGATCCGGCGAAGAGCTTTCATCGCGGCAGCACCGACTACTTCCTGCTCGGCCGCCAGCCGGAGATCGCCTCGTTCGATACGCCGAAATATGCCGGCGAGCCGATCGGCAGCATCAAACAGATTGCACCGCCCGGCAAGGGGCGGCCATTGTGGTTCGAGGTGGACACATTGCCGGGGGTGACCTTCAGCAATGGCGACGGGCTGGCGTTTATGGGTCACAACGGCCTGGTTGGCATCCGTGTCAACCGTGCCGAAGGCCACCGCCTGTTCCCGGCAGATCTGGTGCCGGGGCTTAAGCCCGGGCTGGCGCTCTATCGCAACCATGATCAGGCGCTCTCGGTGCTGTTGGACAAACCTTCAGCCGAGCGCCGGATTGGCGTCACCCTGACTCTGTTGCAGGTTGACGATGGTCTGCAACTGCAGCTGCGCGATGAGGCCGGTATTGATGCGCAGGTCCGCTGGCAAGGCGAGGTCGCCGCACCGCGTGATATGGTGCAAGCCACCAAGACGTTGCAGGATCAACTCTCGCGCCTTGGTAACACCGATTTCTGGGCCCGTGAGGTGGTGCTGGGGGCGGGGATGCCCTGTTTTGTGCCGAGCAGTGTGCTTAACCAGTTGCGTCGCGACGGGATTGCCGCATTGGAAGCGGCGCGCGAGGCAGCCTGGCAACGGCCTGAGGCGCCTGCGGTCAACTTGCCATTGCCGATGCTCGATGGTCAGCGCCTGAGCTATCTTGCCAACGTCTACAACGCCGCCGCCGAGGCCTTCTACAAGCAGCTGGGGGCGGGCAGTGTCGCGCCGGCCTACGAGTGCAATGAAGAGACGCGCGAAGTGCCGCTGATGATCACCAAGCACTGCCTGCGCTATAGCTTCAACCAGTGCCCGAACGAGCGCGAGGCGGGCTTTCGCCCGGATCCGCTGACCTTGACCATCGGCAAGGACGAGTTCCGGCTACGCTTTGACTGCAAGCGCTGCGAGATGCAGGTGCTGGGACGGCTCAAGCCGCGCAAATAGCCGTGAGCCCCTGCCCAGCAGATAACACAACGCCCGGGATGACCGGGCGTTGTCGTCTCTATCGCTGCACATGCCGCGAACTGCGTGGGCGTTACAACCAGGCCGGTTGCTTGGCCTCGTAGGCGTCGATGGCATCGCTGTGCTGCAGGGTCAGGCCGATGTTATCCAGAC
>JAYROM010000029.1:0-26533 GCA_041911695.1 Aeromonadaceae bacterium | reverse complement strand
ATCACTGGGTCAAGCGGATGGAGTGCCGCATAGAGGGCAACATTCGGGCCGATAAAGACATTATTGCCGATGGTAATCCGTGCTGTATCGAGTACGGTCAGGTTGAAATTGATAAACACGTTGCTGCCCAAATGGGTATTGCAACCGTAGTCGACGCGTAACGGCTTCTCGACGTGCACATTGTCGCCAATCTGGCCAAAGATCTGGCTTAGTAGCGCGCGCTTTTCTGCAACTTGTCGCGCCCCCAGCAAGTTGAAGGCATCAACCCGATCCCGGGTCTGATAGCGGATCTCAACCAAGTCGCCATCGTTGATGTTGTACTCCATACCAGCGGTCATGGCATCCAGCGCTTTCATAGGTTATCCATCGTCATATCAGAAGGTTAATATTGGTCAGACTCTGCCCTGCTTCGACAAAGCACTGCCTGATGACGATCAGATTAAGCCTCAAAATCGGGTTCGAATAGGGACTCAATGGCTGCATACCAGTAGAGAAATGCTTGATTTGCGATTCATCGGCTAGAGGGCCAGCCGTCACGATGATGGCTTCTGCTGACCAAACCACCGCTGGTAGAGTGCCTGAATTTTCCCGCTGTTGATCAACCCTTGGAGGGCCTGATCCAGTTGGTTACGCAATACCGTATTACCTTTGAGGACCGCCAAGGCCACCGGCGTTTCCACTTGCGGCTCGGCCAATACGCGGACCGGCACCTGTTGCAGTTGAGCAAGGTAGATGCCCACTTCCAGCGGCATGAGTGCTGCCTGCACCTCGCCGATTTTCAATAGTCGCATCGACTCGGACTTGCTCTCCAGTTCGCGGATACGGAACTTATTGTGCAGCCCTTGATCTGTCCAGACTTGCTCGATCAGGCTTGATCGATCACCGGCAATAAACTGTCCGTATAACTCTTCCTGACGGGTGATCTCAGAGCGTTGTGCATTGACAAAGATGACGCTTTTGCGCGCGGTGTAAGAGCGGGTGAAGTCAAAATAGCGGTTCCGCAGCTCACCGGTCTCCATGCCGACCACCAGATCCAGCTTGCCGTATCGCAGGCGGTTCAGGATTTGATCCCACGGCGCCTGCACCAGTTGGCACTGTCGTCCCAGTTGTTTCATCACCAGGTCAATCACATCAGCATCAAAGCCCTTTACTTGACCATGTTCACTGTATTGATACGGTGGGAAGCCGAGTGCGATGCCGCAAGTCAGATCAGCCGCCTGCGCCGTGCTCATGGCACAGCCCAACCACCCCAGCAACAAAAGAATCATGCCATTAACGATTCGCGCCATACGCCTACACCTGGCTTTGTTGTTGAATCAGACTGCAGTGTACCGCCTGACGCCATCGAAAAGGGACAATCTGTCGCAGCATTGTGCCATCTATGGGCCGGTTGTTGCTGTTAACTGTAGTTCACCCCGCGCATGGTCGGCTGAACAATTTCAATTGCTAACCGTTGTTAACTATTCCCCGCGCCCTCACGGCAAAACAACCGCATGGCCGGGTGCTGCCTGCCCGACATGTAGGATGTTGGCAAAACCACAAAATGCCTCTGTTTTTTCTTCTTTTCTTATCAAGCACATACGCAATAAGCTGGCTGACGAGTAGAATGCTTCGATACCGCATTGATCGCTGGACAAACACCATGATCTGGCGTTTTATTCGGTGATATGAAGGAACAATGAAATTTCACTACGCACTGCAGCACTGACCCGGCGTAATCTTCCATCCATTCGCCAATAGCACTGCACCAGACAGGAATTGAGTCCATGCTTGAAGAGAGAACCCTTGCCCTTCCCACTGTTGATGATGTCTATCGTGCGGCCGAACGTATTGGCCCCTGGATTGTGCAAACCCCGTTTGTCTTCTCACAAACGCTCTCGCAGAAACTCGGGGCGTCAGTCTGGCTAAAATTTGAAAATCTGCAATTTACCGCCTCATTCAAAGAGCGCGGCGCCCTGAATAAAATTCTGACCCTGACGGCCGAAGAGCGTGCCCGCGGGGTGATTGCCGCCTCGGCAGGGAACCATGCCCAAGGGGTGGCCTTTCACGCCACACAAAATGGTATCCGCGCCACCATCGTTATGCCCAAATCAACACCGAATCTTAAAGTCGAACGTGTGCGCGAACATGGCGCCCGCGTCGTGCTGTTCGGCGCGGATTTCGCCGAGGCGGCCGCCGAGATGCGTCGGCTGGCGGTCGAAGAGGGCTTGACCATCATGCATCCGTTTGATGATGCAGCAGTTATTGCCGGCCAAGGCACGACGGCACTGGAGATGCTCAAGGCTGAACCACTACTTGATACCCTGGTGGTGCCTATCGGCGGCGGTGGGCTCATTGCCGGGTGTGCGCTGGCAGCTCGCGCCATTAACCCCAACCTGCGCATCATTGGCGTGCAGTCAGCGCTCTATCCGGGCATGGCGCACGTTACCGGTTATCACCCACAACCTTTTGTCACCGGTTCAACGGTGGCTGAGGGGATCGCGGTGATTGAGCCAGGCCTCATTACCCGTCAACTGGTCAGCCAGTTGGTGGATGACATCGCCGTGGTCGATGAGACGGCCATCGAACAGGCGATTTCCCTGCTGCTGGGCGTCGAAAAGACGCTATGTGAAGGGGCTGGCGCTGCCGGGATTGCCGCCATGCTGGCACGACCCGACCTGTTCGCTGGTCGCAAGGTCGGCGTGATCCTCTCCGGTGGCAATATTGATACCCGGGTGCTGGTTTCCGTATTGCAGCGCCACCTCACCCGCACCGGGCGGATGGTGCGCATCCGCGCCGAGTTACCGGACCGCCCCGGCTCGTTGGCACAGTTAACGGCGATCATCGCCGATAATGGCGGCAATATTTATGAGTTACGCCATGAACGTTTTGCCGCGGCCAGCCTGGCCAAGGAGAGCGCAGTCACCATTGATGTTGAATTACGCGATGCCACGGATTTGGAACCCATGATGGCCTGTTTGCAACATAGCGGATTCAAAGCCAGACGCGACGCGTTCTGACAGCTGTATTGGCCTGGGAGCATCGCTTATCTTTCGTACAACAAATTGTGCTAACATAAATGTAGTAACAATACGGTATGAAATTACGCTTCGAGTGGGACCAGGCCAAAGCAGAAGGGAATCGCTGCAAGCATCAGATCAGCTTTGAGTTGGCAACTCGGGTGTTTTTAGATCCCTATGCATTGACCGTGCAAGACCGGATCGAGCACGGCGAATATCGCTGGCAAACACTCGGGTGTATCGAGGGACTACTGATACTGCTGGTTGCCCATACAGTCCATGAAGACAGACACGGTAACGAAATCATCCGTATCATTTCTGCAAGAAGAGCCGATGCAAGGGAGAGAAGCCGTTATGAGCAAGCGCGTTCGCTATGACATCGAAACCGATGCCCCGCCGGCCTTAAGTGCAACGCATATTGCAGAACTCAAGGCCATCGCCAATTTGCCCGACAATATTATCGACTATAGCGACGCCCCCCCGCTTGATGCGCATTTCTGGCAACGCGCGGTACATAACCACTTGTATAAACCCACAAAAACCTCGACCACTATCCGTGTTGATACGGATGTATTGGCTTGGCTGAAAAGTCAGGGCAAGGGTTACCAGACGCGGCTGAATGCCATCTTACGCGAAGCCATGCTGGCCGATTTACAACATAAATCCTGACCGGCACCACGGCTGGTCATTTCTTGCCACCAGCCCTGCCGGATGCCCGGTTTGACGCTGCGCTATCTGCTTGATGCTGCGCTATCTGCGGGCAGGCGCAATGCCTCGACCACCAGCCGGAACGCGGCCGAAGTATGGCGCCGGCTCGGGTAGTAGAGATGGTAACCAGGAAAACGCGGGCTATACGCCTCGAGGGCTGCAACAAGACGCCCCTGCCGGATATCCTCCGCCACCACATCCTGTGGCAGATACGCCAACCCAAAACCGGCCAGCGCTGCGCGGTGAATGGCGGTGCCGGTGTTGAACACCCACTGCCCTGTCACATGCGCCTTGGTCAGTTCGCCTTCATTCATAAATTCCCACGGCAGCAGGGTGCCGTAGGTTGGCAAGCGCAAGTTAATACAGCGATGATCGGCGAGATCTTGCAGGGTCTGTGGTGCGGACATGGTTGCGAAATAGGCCGGCGCCCCCACCACGACCATCCTTAAATCCTCGCTGATTCGAACCGCCACCATATCTTTCTCGACCTGGTCGCCCAACCGCACACCGGCATCGAACTTCTGACTGACGATATTGGTCATCCCGTAGTCCAAATTCAGCTCAACGTGGATATCCGGATATTGCGCTAACAAGGTGGACAGCCTCGGCCACAGGTAATAGTTGGCAGCATGCTCTGCCGAGGTAATGCGGATGGTGCCGGCAGGACGATCGCGCAGTTCGGTCAACTCGTTCAGCGCCTCATCAATTTCCTGCAACCGTGGGCCAATCGACTGCAACAAGCGCTCCCCCGCCTCCGTCGGTGCCACGCTACGTGTGGTTCGGGTCAGCAAGCGTAACCCTAACCGCGCCTCCAAGGAGCGAATGGTATGGCTGAGCGCTGACTGGGTTACCTCCAGTTTGGCGGCAGCGCGCGTAAAACTCCCTTCACGAGCGACCGTCATAAAGGCCTGCAGATCGTTGTAATTGGCACGCGCCATTCATGATTCCTTCTCATTAATCTAGCGAGATTATAGCGCAGTCTTCGCGAAAACAGGGCAACCACGGGAAAGTCGCCTCATAACGTTCTCGCCGAGCTGATCTTGGCGCAACCATGACACTCACGCATAATGGCCTCCCTCTCTTCATAACAAGGACGCGGGCTGCCGATGAGTACTGCATCTACCTCACTGTTTTCCCTGCAGCATACTGCGATGAAGGAGATCCTGGTGCACCACACCCGTGGGCAGGAGCAGGTGATCACCGCGGTGCCCAACCTGACGCTTTTTCGCCGTGAAGTCGATGACCAGCCGCACAGTTGCTTGATCGAGCCGAGCATTGCGGTGGTGGTCGAAGGGGTCAAGCGCATGGTGCTGGGCGACGAGACCTACCTCTACGACATCCACCAATTTCTCATCACCTCGCTGAATCTGCCGGGCACGGTCTGCACCATCGGCTCGACCAGCCATGCGCCTTATCTGGGCTTTACCCTGAAGCTCGATTTTCGGCTGATGGCGGAATTACTGCTGGATCTGCCCAGCTTGCCGACCGCCCCGCCACCGGCGCGCGGTATGTTGCTGTGCCCGACCACACCTGACCTGCTCGATGCCTTTCACCGTCTGCTGCAATTGGTGGATCAGCCCGATGCCATCGCCGTGCTGGCGCCGTTGATTGAGCGCGAGATCTATTTCCGCCTGCTCACTGGAGAACAGGGGGCGCCATTGCGCCAGATGGCCTATGCCGGCAGCCAGAGCCACCGTATTTCTCGCGCCATTGACTGGTTACGTGATAACTATCGCACCCCACTACAGGTCGAGACACTGGCCTCGCAGGTACAGATGAGCACCTCGAATTTTCACGCCCATTTTCGCGAGCTGACCACCATGACGCCCTTACAGTATCAGAAGTGGCTACGTCTGAACGAAGCCCGCCGGTTAATGCTGGTCGAGGATCTGGACGCCGCCTCGGCGGCTTTCACCGTCGGTTACGAGAGCGCATCCCAGTTCAATCGTGAATACAGCCGTCAGTTTGGCGCCCCGCCCATCCGCGATATCAAGCGGTTGATGCAGAGCGCCCATGTCTGACAACGCCACACCTTACGGCTTGGACTGGTAGCTGGCGATGGACTCCGTGACCACCTGCTCGCCAATACGCAGACGGCGGGCGGTAAAGTAGGCTTGCGTCTCGGCGACAATCACCTGGCGCAACCCGATCAGCCCGATCAGGTTCGGCACCGCCATCAGGCCATTGACGATATCGGCCAGCAGCCAGATCAGATCCAGATGCAAGAAGGCACCACTGGCCACCAGCACCAGATAGACCATGCGATACGGCAGGATGGCCCGCACCCCGAACAGGTATTCGACGCAGCGTTCCCCATAGTAGTTCCAGCCCAGAATGGTGGTGAAGGCAAAGAACAGCAAACCGATGCTGACCAGATAGAGCCCGAGTTGCGGATTAAGCCCGTGCGCAAAGGCTGCCGCCGTCATCGCTGCCCCGCTGGAGTCACCGCTCCACACGCCAGTCACCACCAGCACCAATCCGGTCATGGTGCAGATGATAATGGTATCGAAGAAGGTGCCGGTCATCGACACCAGCCCCTGCTCGACACAGGCGTTCGTGCGCGCCGCCGCCGCCGCAATCGGTGCCGAACCGAGACCTGACTCGTTGGAAAATACCCCGCGCGCCACCCCGGACTGGATCGCCAGCATGATACTGGCGCCGACAAAGCCGCCGGTTGCCGACTGGCTGGTGAAGGCACTGTGCAGCACCAGCATGATCGCGTCGGGCAAGAACGCCGCGTTGGCATACAGCACCGCAACACAGGAGGCGATATAGAACAGCGCCATCAGCGGGACCACCTTGGTGGCGACTCGCGAGATCGACTGCAAGCCGCCCAGCGTGACCATGGCGACCAGCAGGGTCAGCACCAGCGCCGTCCAGCCATGTGGCACCGCAAACGACAGCGCCATCGCATCACTGATCGCGTTGACCTGCGGAAAGGTACCAATCCCGAAACAGGCGACGCCGACGCCAAACAGGGCGAATAAGCGCGCCAGCCATTTCGCCCCCAGCCCGCGCTCCAGATAGTACATCGGGCCGCCGGCCATCTGGCCATTGGCATCCTGCACGCGGAACTTCACCGCCAGCAGGCATTCCGCATATTTGGTGGCCATGCCGAACAGCGCTGCCATCCACATCCAGAACAGGGCGCCCGGCCCGCCTAGTTTGATGGCGGTCGCGACACCGACGATATTGCCGGTGCCAATAGTGGCCGACAGCGCGGTACACAGGGCGCCGAAGCTGGAAACATCCCCTTCCTGGCCCTGCCCTTGTTGCTTGCCGAACACCAGACGCAACGCCAGTGGCAAGCGCACGATCTGCAGCAAGCCGAGTCGCAAGGTGAGATAGAGGCCGGTACCGACCAGCAGGATTAACAAGGGCGGGCCCCAGACCAGCGCGTCCAGGGTATTCAACCATTGATTGAGTGATGTTGGCATGAATCCTCCTTAACAAACGTCATAAGGAGGAGAAGGATGATCTGCCCTGCAAGTGGCCCGAAAACCGTGTAACGGGGACGGGCCGCCAACCTTGACGATCAGCTCCCGGGTACAACCATCCCATCCCCTCTGTCCTTTTGCCTGAGAGTTTCCGACTATCGCCTGCGCGACAGCCTTGCTCCTTCGGCGCCCGAATTAACGGGTCTCTCCAGAGTATCGTCCAGTGGCAGTCCTCGCCGGTTACCCGGTACCTGAAAGATTCACTTCTTCGGTGGATGGTTGCCCATCGCTCTCCTGCCACCTTCATCCGAACTAATTTGGATTAGGCGTCGGCATGTTAATCCATGTGCCGCGCGGCATTAATTCGTTATATCCGGCGCTGCTGCAGGCTTTCTTCGGCTATTTGCGAACGGTTGAACAGCGGGGCGCTGCATCGCTGCAGTGGGTGCAACACACTGCTGCTAAAATTGCCCTTTATCCGCAACGACCGCGCTCCCTAGAGTGTCTGCCTCATCTCTTTGAATTGACGAGAGGATTTTCCTATGACTACCCAGACAACCGCCTGGTGCTGGCAAGGCCCGGGCAACCCGACCGAAGTGTTGCACGCCACCGAACTGACCTTGCCACCACTGGCCCCTGATGAGGTGCTGATCAGCAACCAGGTGATAGCCCTGAACCCGGTCGACTGGAAACTGATCCGTCACGGTCATCCTGACTGGCAACCGGGCCATATCCCCGGTGTCGATGCCATGGGCGTGGTGACCGCCTGCGGCGCAGACGTTCACCACCTCCAACCGGGGACCCGCGTTGCCTACCATACCGACTTGCGTCGCTCGGGCAGCTTTGCCCGGCATACGCAGGTCAAAGCGCGCGCCCTGTTGCGGGTGCCGGACAGTTTGCCCGACACCGCTGCCGCGGCGTTTCCGTGTCCGGGGCTCACCGCCTGGCAGGCGCTGGCCAAACTGCCGGTGCTGAATAATCTGCCCTTGCTGATTGCCGGTGCTGGCAGCAATGTCGGCCGCTTTGCGACGCAACTCGCCCTACAGGCCGGGGCGCGGGTGTTTGCCAGCGCAGGGCCGGCGCAACATGCCTGGCTAAAGCAGTGCGGGGTTACCGCGGTGGCCGACTACCATGATACCGACTGGCTGGCACAACTGCGTCACGCCCATCATGATCAGCCGTTTGATGCGGCGATTGATCTGGTCTCCAGCGCGCAGGCCAGCCAGCTGGTCGAAGCGCTAGGTTTTTACGGCCATCTGGTGGCGGTATTGGGCCGTGTCGAGCACAACCCGCGTCCGGCCTTCACCCACTGTATCTCGCTGCATGAAATTGCCCTGGGCGCGCAGCATGCCTTTGGCAGTGATCGGCAATGGCAGCAACTGGTGGCCGCCGGTGAACAACTGTTGCAGCAGATGGCACAAGGCCAGTTGACGCTGCCCCGGCTGATCCTGAGTGACTGGCACCGCCTCCCTGAACAACTGTCTGCCCTGGAAGCTGGCGGACAGAGCGCCAAATATCTGATTCAGGTTCAGGCGTAATGCGTAAAGGCACCGCCCTCGCCGGCGGTGCCCTTCTTCGCCTGCCCCGGTTAACCCACGCAGGGGGCGCCTTGTGTCGACTGGCGCGCACTTAGCCAGGTCAACCCCCATGCGCCGAGCACAATCAGGGCGCCGACCCAAGGGGTATTCATCAACCCGAGATGGGCAACCGTCTGGCCGCCAATAAACGACCCCAAGGCAATGCCGACGTTAAAGGCGGCGATATTCAGGCCGGAGGCAACATCCACGGCACGCGGTACATGGCGCGCAGCTTGCTGGACGACCAACACCTGCAAACCCGGCACATTGCCAAAGGCAAAAGCCCCCCAGATCAGCACGGTCAGCACCGCCAACCACGGCGAATAGGCGGTAAAGGTCAGCGTCAGCAACACCAGTGCCAGCCCGGCGAACAGTCGTTTCAGCGCGCCATGGGGGCCATGTTGATCCGCCAAACGCCCGCCCCAGATATTACCAACGGCCACCGAGACCCCATACACCAGCAGGATCAGGCTGACGCTGGCGGATGAGAATCCGCTGACCTGTTGCAGGATCGGCACCAGAAAGGTAAATGCGGTAAAGGCACCGCCATAACCGAGGGCGGTCTTGGCATACACCAGCAGCAGTTGCGGATGGGTGATCACCGCCAGTTGATCCCGCCAACTGGCCACATGCCCCTGTTGCAGTTTGGCCGGCACCAGCAGTAGACACCCCAACATGGCGACCACGCCCAGCGCAGACACTACCAAGAAGGTTTCACGCCAGCCAAAGGTCTGGCCGATCCAGGTGCCCAGCGGCACGCCAGTCACCAATGCCACCGTCAGGCCGCTAAACATCAGCGCAATCGCACTGGCGGCCTTCTCTTTGGCGACCAGGCTGGTGGCAATCGTCGAGCCAATCGAGAAAAACACCCCGTGTGCCATCCCGGTCAGCACCCGGGCGATGATCAGGGTGCCATAACCAGGGGCCTGCCAGGCAAGCAGGTTGCCAAGGGTAAACAGCCCCATCAGGCCGACCAGCAACCATTTACGCGGCACGCGGGCAGTCAGCGCGGTGAGTACCGGTGCGCCAATGGCCACCCCCAGCGCATACAGGCTGACCAGCAGGCCGGCAGAAGGTAACGACACAGCAAGTTGTTCCGCAATGGTCGGGATCAGCCCGACAATCACAAATTCAGTGGTACCTATCGCAAAGGCACTCAGGGTTAACGCAAATAGCGCAAGTGGCATGTTTCCTCCGGTATCAATCCAATCAACGCCGGTGAGTGGTGACCGACGACAAGATGGCGCGCAGTATGCGTAACCGGCAGGATGACAAAAACAGCACCAATATCAGATGACAATTGTTGTTATTGCAGCAATGACAAAAAAGGCCGGTATGACATTGGCAATACCGGCCTGATGTAGCGTGAAACGCCGAGTCGAGATTAGATGCTCAGCGCGCGGATATGGGCCAGCAGATGATCTACATCCTGCTCACGGGTCGACCACGCCGTCACCAGACGCACCACACCGGGCGCCCAGCGACCGTGATAGAAACCGAAGCCGGCGGCCAGCAGGCCGTCGATCACCGATTGCGGGAAGCGGCAGAACAGGATATTGGCCTGCACCGGATCCATGATCTCCACACCCGGGATGGCGCGCAGACCGGTGACCAGTCGCTGTGCCATGGCATTGGCCTGGCGCGCATTGTCCAGCCAGAGATCGTCCTGCAGATAGGCCGACATCTGCGCCGACATAAAGCGCATCTTGGAGGAGAGATGCCCTGCCCGTTTGCGGCGAAACGCCAACTCAGCGGTGAGTTGGGTATCAAACACCACGATGGCGTCGGCGGTCAGGGTCCCGTTCTTGGTCGCACCAAAAGAGAGGGCCTGCACCCCGGCTTTCCAGGTCATCTCGGCTGGCGAGCAGCCCAAAGCGACCAGCGCATTGGCAAAGCGCGCACCGTCCATATGCAGACGCAAACCCCGCGCCTGACAGACCTCGCCAATCGCACGGATCTCATCCAGCGAATAGAGGCTACCCACCTCGGTGGCCTGGGTGATGCTGACACTGGTGGGCTGCACCATATGCACATCCCCTCGATTAACCAGCGCGGTGTTGGCCAGTAAGTCCGCCTCCATCTTGGCGGACTTACCGCCGACGGTCAGCAACTTGGCACCATGCATATAGAACTCTGGTGCCCCGCACTCGTCGTTGTTGATATGGCTGTCGGCATGGCACAGCACCGCCCCCCATGGCGGGGTCATGGCCGCCAGGGAGAGCGCATTGGCAGAGGTGCCGGTCGGCACCAGCAGCACATCCAGCTCATGCTCGAAAATATCGCTCAGTTGCTGCTTGAGTTGGGCACTCAGCGCATCGCCACCATAGGGATAGGCTTGTCCGGCATTGCACTCGAGTAACGCCTGCAGAATACGAGGAGAGGCACCGGCCACATTATCGCTGTGAAAACCGAGGGCGGGAGACGGGTCTTGATCAAAAGAGAGGGACGTCATGCATGACTCCTGGAAGACTACGCGCGGTTGCGCCAAAGTGCTCCATCATAATGCCCCGGCAGAACGCTGACCATGCCATATCGCCGAAGCACAGCCGGTATCGCGCATGGTAAAACGCTACAGCGAAGCGCGGACCACTACGCAGCCCGCGCGCTCGCTTCAGCCGGGATTAACGCTCCCAGTAGACCTCTTCCAGGCTGTCCTCACGCTCCGGCAGACCACGCGACAGGCGCGGGCTACTCTGCATCAGCACTTCATAGCTAACGCGGTTGGCATATTTGCACAACTGGGAGAACGAGGAGTAGGTCAGACACGGAAACTCATGCTTGGCCGAGTTGGGTACCGCCTGACGGTGATAACTGTTGGCCGCCATATCGTGCAAGATCGCCGACAGGGCACCATCGCCCGCGCCATTCGTATTCTTGATGCGCTCCGGCCCGCCCATATAAGGGGCGATGTGGGCAAACACCTTTTGCGCCTCGGTACAGTCACGACGCAGCATGGGGCGGCTGAACTCATAGCGGTTGAATTCAGGGATGGCGCCTGGCAGGAGCGGCAGTACGGTCTCGCGACGAGCGCTCAGTTCGGTATAGCCCGCCATAAACAGGCCGGACGCGCCTGCGGTACAGAGGACCAGATCGGCCCACGCCAGTGCAGCATCGGCGGCCAGCAACGGATCAGACAGACCGGTCAGCGCTTCACCCTCCTCCTCGTTCATCGCCAGCACAGTCACATACTCGGCAATAAACTCGCGCCACCACTGTGGGTCGGCGTCAATCACAAAGCGGGTGCCCAGCGTCAGTACCACAGGGACACCGGCTTCACGTGCCAGATTCACCGCCTTCATGGTCGAGGCACGTAGCGAGTCGCCCGGCGCTTCACGGATAAAGTAGGCGCTGATCACCAGCGCCGACGCGCCGCGGATCAGATCATCCGGAATATAATCCGGCGAGATACGGTTCATCAGCCCCGGATTGATGCCGAAACTGCGGTCACCATCTGCCGAGACAAAGGTAAAGCAGCGGCCGATGGGCCCGGGCACCGGCTGCAGATGGTTCAAATCGACCTTGGCCGAGGTGTTGCATAGATAGCGGTAAGCATAGCTGCCGACCTCAATCTGCTGGCTCATGACACCCAGTAACACTGACGGCGCATCACTTAATACTGAGAAGTTGTGTAGCGTGTTGGCAATGGTGCCACCGGCAAACTGGCTCTCGATCATCTGGCGCGCCAGCAGTTCACGGTAGATAGCCTCAGCGGTGTCATCACTGACCAGCAACGAGTGCCCCTTGCTTAATCCATAACGCTGCAGGAAGTCATCATCCACCTTGGCTTCAATGTCGACCAGTGTCTGATCAATACCGACGATATAGGCGGTACTACGTTCAAACAGCGGATTGACCTGCTGCATCAAGGGGTCACGGCGACCTACCGGAAAATAGTGTTTGGACTTGCGCTGGCCGGGAAACTTCATCGCGTCTGCTACCGAAATCAGGTTGGGTGAGATATCGGGCGCGGATCCTAACACAAACGCCAAGCGCGCCCAGAGCCTTGTTTAACCTCAAATCACAGAATCTAGCGCGCAAAGGTTTGCGCGATCACGGCTTGCAGACAAGCCACATGATCTGGGTGGGCATTGAGCGCCGGCAGGTAGTGAAAACGCTCCCCCCCTGCTACTAAAAACTGCTCGCGGCCAGCCACCGCAATCTCTTCCAGCGTCTCCAGACAGTCGGTGGCAAAGCCCGGACAGATCACATCCAGCACACGCACCCCCTCGCCCGGCAAGGCGGCTAATCGCTGATCGGTATACGGCTGTAACCAGGGTTCACGGCCAAAGCGCGACTGGAACGACAGGCTCCACTGGCTGGCCGACAATTCCAATCTGGCGGCCAGCGCTTCGGCAGTCGCCCGGCACTGTTGCGGATAGTCATCACCGTGGCGTGCATAGCGCGCGGGGATGCCATGAAACGACATCAGCAGATGCGCCTGGCCATGCGCGGCCCAGTGCTCGCGCACCTGCGCGGCCAGAGCGTTGATATAGGCCGGATGGTCATGATAATCACGGATCAGGGTGAGCCCGGGTACGGCCATCTCATCGGCCATCAAGCGTTGCCAGGCATCCAATACCGGTGCCGTGGTGGTCGAGGAGTACTGCGGATAGAGCGGCAGTAGGACGATCTGTGAAACTCCTTGCCCCTTCAATTGCAGCCAGGCCTGCGCCAGCGAGGGCTCGCCATAGGTCATGGCCAGCGCGACCGGGATAGCCTCTGCGGCCAGCGCCTGTTCTACCCCCGCCGCCAACGCCTGGCTGCCGACCAGCAGCGGCGATCCACCCGGCTGCCAGATACTGGCGTAGGCGTGCGCAACGCGCGGGCTACGTAGCGGCAAAATAATGCCATGCAACAGCGGCCACCACAGGAGTCGCGGCAGATCGACCACGCGACGGTCGGAGAGAAAGGGCTGCAAAAAGGCACGTACCGCCTGCGCCGTCGGCGCGGCCGGTGTGCCGAGGTTGACCAGAATAACGCCGGTGTCAGGCATGTCTGCTCCTTGTCTTACGCCGGGGAAACAACAGAAGGCATGTTAATCGAGTGTAACAAGGCCACAGCATAACCATTCACACGACGATTGGGCAGACACTTGTTAACACTGTGCGGCGTTCGCATAAAAAAACGCCCGTTCCTGTGCGGATACGGGCGCTTTTCTGGCCTAGCCAGCTGCGAGCAGCTTAGCCGAGGATGGTGATCAACTTCTGGCTGACCGCATCCACGGCCTGGGTACCATCCAGACGTTCGTAACGGGTACGGCCAGCGGCCGCTTCACCCTTGTAGTAACCGACCAGCGGTTCGGTCTGCTGATGGTAGATATCCAGACGCTTGCGTACGGTCGTCTCTTCGTCATCGGCGCGGATCACCAGATCTTCACCGGTCACGTCGTCCTTGCCTTCAGCCTTCGGCGGATTGAAGACAACATGGTAGACACGACCCGAGCCCGGGTGCACACGACGACCGCTCATGCGCTTGACGATCTCTTCGTCCGGCACATCAAATTCCAGCACGAAATCGACCGCCACACCGGCCGCCTTCATGGCATCGGCCTGCGGGATGGTGCGAGGGAAGCCGTCGAGCAGGAAACCCTTGGCACAATCTGCCTGAGCAATGCGTTCCTGAACCAGACCGATGATGATGTCATCTGAGACCAGCTGGCCATTGTCCATCACTTCCTTGGCCTTCAGACCGAGCGGGGTGCCAGCCTTGATTGCGGCACGCAGCATGTCGCCGGTCGAAATCTGCGGGATGCCAAAACGGTCCATCAGAAACTGGGCCTGAGTCCCTTTGCCGGCACCCGGCGCGCCAAGCAGAATAATGCGCATAGGATTTCCCCTTGTGTTATGCGGTAACTTCCATCTTCAAGATGGCGAAAACTACACGCTTTCCACTGATTCCTCAAGTCCTGGCGCACCTTGGCGGCGTAACTGCTCGTAATAGCCCTGCTTTTGCTGATACATCGCCTTGTCGGCGAGCTTATACAGCAATGAGAACGGGGTATGGCGGCTGTCCACGTAACCATAGCTAAAACTGATTCCATACTCCTGCCCTACCAACGTGGCAGGCACATGCTGCTGTTGCTGCAGTCGCTGTACCAGCAGATCTTTATTCGACAGCGCCTCGGCATCCAACAGAATGACAAACTCATCGCCACCGATACGATAGATCTCACCGTCGATATCATACATGCACTGGCGTAACCGCTCCGCCACGATACGTAACAGCGCGTCCCCCGCGTCATGGCCGCGGGTATCATTGAGTCGCTTCAATCCATTGACGTCGATCAGCAGCAGCCCCACCTCATCAGCCAGCGAGGTCTCCAGCTGGCTCATCCGCTGGTCAAAGGCGATACGGTTGCCAAGCCCGGTCAATCCATCTGTTCGCGCCCAGAAGGCCAGTTGACGATTCAAGGCCCGATTTTCCAGATAGCCTGCCAACTCACGAACAAACAGCTGTAACCCCTGGTCAATCTCAGGCGAAAGGTCACTGCTTTGTAACAGCAACTGTCCATCGGCATAGGGCGGCGGTAATGGGATATACCAAAGCTCGCCGACCAGCCCCGTGCGCGGCAGAGCGGACTGCTCGTCATCCACCACAGCGGTAAACGCCGGCTCCTGATAGACAATGTGACTACCATCATCAGCTTGCAAGACAACCCGGAATGGTGCACCAATTTGACAAGCCTGCAGGCAGCTGACCACGACCTCCATCACCTGGGTCGGGGCCATCTCATTATCCAGCCCCTGGCGCAGGGCAATGACCTGACGGTTGATCCGGTTGGTCACCCCCAATCGGGTCAAGGTGTCCTCCAGCTCGGCAGTCCGCTCCTTGACCATCCCCTCCAGCCCTTGATTGAGGTGGGTCAACTTGGAGAGGTAGGCGTCCTTCTCTGAAGAGAGTTGCGCCAATGCGCGGTTATTATCTTCCAGCTCGGACAACTGGCGCCCCAACTGCTGCTGCATTTCAACCAACAGGTGCTCGGTATTGGCAAACTCCCAAATCCGGGTCTTACCCATTTCAACCGGCTGTCCTGACTGGATCCGGCGAATGGTGATAAAGAGTTGGTTAAACGCACGAAATACCGGACGAACCAGCACCATGCAGGCGCCGATCAGCAGCACAAACACCAACAATTGATAGCTGATAAAAGGCCGGATGGCCTCGAACACCGCGACGCGCATATTTTCCGGCGAACGGCTGATACGCACGTACAAATCCAGGCTTGGCGAATAATCGCGGCCAGCGACCTCGAGCACCTGAACCTTGCTGATCCAGCCGGGCAGATCGGGCGCCAGACGATCACCAATATCCAACACGCTGCGATCCGGGTCATTATTGCCGCGCGCCAGTAACAGCATGCTCTGATAAGGCACAATAGCGACCAAATAGCCCTGCAATGCATCAGCGCCTCGCAACAGCACACTGCGCACGGCCATGATAAAGACGATGCCAGAGTGATTCCCTTCCGGGATCAGCTCCGGATCATTCAATAACAGCACACGCCCTGACGGACCGGCATTTTCCCGCTCTTGTGCCAATTGCCCCAACAGCGGCTGAATCACAGTACTATTTTCCAAAGGACGCAAACGCCCGCCCATCTTCTCGCGGACCTTACCATCACTGCCCAGCAGATAGAGCGAGGAGACAATATGGTAGCGGTTCATGAACGTTTCAAAACGGTCGCGGACCTGGGCGCCATAATAGAGACTAGTACTACCTTTGATGATGGTTTCATGTCCGGCCAGCAGACGAATACCGCCCGACATCGAACCCAGTTCATTCTGCAGATGATCACGAATCGCAATCCCTTCACTCTCCACCTCGCTGGAGAGTGTCTGGGTGGCAAATTGCCTTAGACCAAGATAATGAATCGTACTGAGTACCAGTAATGGCACTAACAGGATCAACACCACCAGCAACCCAAATAGCCGATTCAGACGGATCATGGATGTAATACCTGTTCCTGCTGCACCATGGATTGCATCTTGGCTGCCACCTCGTTGGCGGTGAACTCTTCATTCACCAGTAAATCCAGCCCCTTGCCCATCACCAACCAGAACAGCATCATCTTGCGACTATTCGGCATCGGCTTGCTTTGGAGCAATTGACGCGACATCACCTGCATATCCGGGCTCATCTGTCCCTGCATCCGTTCGGCCACCATCGGCACCGCCGGCAACAACATGGAATGCAGGTACATCCGCGCCTGGCTGTCATCGGAAAGCAGAAAACGCGCCAACTCTTCAGTGGCCTGACGTTTGGCTGGACTCATATTATCGGTGCGCGCCAGCACATATGAGCTGCTCAGCGGATGCATCACCTGACCGTGCAGGGTCGGCAGCATGGCGACCCCCAACTTGTCGCCCAGCGTCTGGTGTAACATCTGATAGGCCCAATCTCCATCGAGCACATAATCGATCTCGCCTTCGACCAGTTTCTGCTCATTACACATCAGGCTGCATGCCGAAGCCGGGTGTCGGACATAGAGGTCTTTATAGGTGGTCAGCGCACTAACCATTGCCGGGGTATCGAGTTTTAGCTGGTCGCCGTCAAACGGCCACCCACCTGCCGCCGTCAGAAAGGCAACAAACCAATAGGCTTGATCTCGGGGCCAGCCCAAGCGACCGGCGGGAATGTTCTCAACGTCATCAATCGGCTTCACCTTATCCTTGCGAAAGTACATGACCAGATGATTGCCCAGATTAATCGGCAAGCCATACCATGCTTGGCCCAACATGCCATCGGTACGTAACTGCCGCATGCGGGGAATCGCCTCAGGCCAAGGCGCCAGGTGATACTCCTGAACGTTACTGATTTGATCGCTGGGGATAAAATAGAGGTCCGGCAATACCGCAGCGGCCAGCACCTGATCACGGATGCGATCCGCACGAAAATGCTGTTGCTGCACTTTATGACCGGTCAGACGAGAAAAAGCCTCCAACTCGGGCTGCAAGTGTTCAAGGCTATGTGCATTCCAGAGGGTGAGTGTTTCCGCGCTTACGCTGGCGGAAAACAATACACTGACCAAATAGAACCAGACAGATAGATGCCGCATCACTGTTTCACTCCACCACTATTCGTATATCTGGCAGCACTTTCTGTTCAGTTTATCAGTGAACCGGCTGAACGGCGTTAAAACAGCTCACAGATTTTTCACAAGTGATTGTGAAACAAGCACAAACCAAGGCTTCATGCGGAAACCTGACGTGGTTCCCCGCGAACGCCTACGAAAACCGCACTGAGTTAATGCATTACTCCAGCGGTCGGCGCCCACTCAGCGAGTGTGACAAGGTGGTTCCATCCACCAACTCCAGCTCACCACCGACCGGTACACCATGGGCAATCCGCGTCACACTGACACCCGCCTGGCGCGCCAAATTGGCAATATAGTAGGCAGTCGCGTCCCCTTCGATAGTCGGATTGGTCGCCAAAATTAGCTCTTGCAACGCTTCGGCTTGCAGACGTTGATCCAGTTCATCCAGCCCCAACTCACGAGGACCGATGCCATCCAGTGGTGACAGATGCCCCATCAACACGAAATAGCGACCAGAATAGAGGTTGGTAGACTCGATGGCAGCGACATCCGCCGGCGACTCCACGACACACAGTTGATGACTACTGGCGCGTTTCGGGTTGGCACAGATTTCACACAGTTCGTTTTCGGTAAAGGTGCGGCATTGGCGGCAATGGCCCACTTCGCTCATCGACCGTTCAAGTACACGCGCCAACCGCTGACCACGCTGGCGCTCACGCTCCAACAGATGAAAAGCCATACGCTGCGCAGACTTGGGGCCAACCCCTGGTAACACCTGCAACTCACGAATCAACTCATCCAGTAGTGGACTGAACTTCATGACAACTCCATAAGCAAAAAGCGGGGTTTCCCCCGCTTAGCAGACCCGGTTTGATTAGAACGGCATCTTGAAACCAGGCGGCAATTGCATCCCGCCAGTCAGCTCGCCCATCTTGCTCTTGTTCTGCTCTTCGATGCGACGCACCGCATCGTTGAAGGCTGCGGCGATCAGATCTTCGAGCATCTCCTGATCATCATCCATCAGTGATGGATCGATGGCGACACGACGCACGCTGTGGCTGCCCGTCATGGTGACCTTAACCATGCCAGCACCCGATTCACCAACCACTTCCATATTGGCCAGCTCTTCCTGCATCTTCTGCATGCGCTCTTGCATTGCCTGCGCCTGCTTCATCAGGTTACCCATTCCACCTTTTCCAAACATGGTCTATCTCTCTTCTGAATTGTCGTCGGACTGCGTCAGGGGTTGGATACTATCAGCTTCCAATTGTGCCCCAAAGCGCTCTATCAAAAATTGGATATGCGGATCATCCGCCAGTGAACGACGCGCCTGTTCGCAGATCTGCTCATAGCGCGCGTGTTCGATCTGTAAGGGCGTCAACCCTTGCGGGACGCCAATCTGTAACTGCAACTGAACTGGTGCCTCGGCATGCGTGGATAACTGTTCAGCCAACGCGGCGATTGCGCGGTCAGAGACCAGATGCCGATGCTCGGCGGGTATCGTCAATAGCCAGTGGTCTGGCTTGATCTCACGCGACGATTGCAACGCCAGCTGGCGCAAACGACCACCGATCCCGCAGGTCGCAATCAACTCCGCCCAAGGATCACCACACCCCGTCAGCAGATCATTGGATTGCCACGGGCGCCACGCACCGGGCTCGGTCGCCGTCTCATCCGTACTGTCCGGCAGCGGCAACCCGCTCGGCTGTTCGCGCACCGCCGCAGATGCTGACATGGCGGACGGTACCGCGTTCATGTGCGCCGTGGCTGGCGTAGCCACTAACGGCGCAGGGGGCTTAGTGGGTACCACTGCGTTATTGCGCAGCCCATCGTCGACCGGCGCCGATAAGGATGCCCCCGAAACGCCCATCTCATCATCGTAAGCACTTAATGGCGGCAACTCCCACGGCGGCAGATCGTCGACTTGTGTCGTCGCCGGCTCCATCGCTGGTGCTGATGTTGGCATTGGGGCTGGCGCAGACACTGGTGCAACAGGGTGCGGCGGCACCGATGCAGGCGCAGTGAAAGCCGATGAGACCGGTGCCGATGTAGACAGCGTGTTCACTGGCGGGTGCTGGGGTTGCACCGCTGACGCAAGGCCCGTTACCGGTCGACGCGCAGGCATCTCGGCGGGTGACGCGTCCGGCACGGCACGGGTTACCCCAGCAGGTTGCGGTTGCCCCAACATCTGATTACGCATCTGCATCAGGCTCAGCGTTGTCGATAATGCCGAAGAGGCCGCTGCGGTATTGTCGTTCTCGGCAGGCATCGGTGGTGGCGCCATGTTGGCACTCGCGGCCACAGCGGGTGACGGCCTGCCCGGCATCTGCGGGGTCTCAGCACGCAAGAGTGCAGCCTCATCCAACAAATGCGACTGTTCATCGGCTAACCGGCTGGCCATCTGCTCATTGGCGCGCTCCTCAGCGGTGCGGACATCAGCAGGTGTCGTGTGCGGCATTGGGCGCGGCGCTGCGGCCATGGATGCCGTTTCACTCGGCACATTTCCCGTAGCAGGTAATGGAGAGTTCGAGGCCAATTGGGCAGCGGGCATGGCAGACGCAGGCAGCGTCGGCTCAGGCCGAATAGTCACCGCTGCCGTGGGCTCCCCCCGCGACAAGCCACCACTGAGCGACGGCACATCCAGCACCACCCGACGGGGCGAAAATGCCAGCATGCGCAGTAACGTCATCTCCAGGGCACTACGACCATCCGGCGCCAACGGCAATTCACGCCGCCCTTGCAGCACTATCTGGTAACAGAGTTGGATTTCTTCGGCCGAATACTGCTGCGCCAGTTGCGTCACTTGTTCGCCATCCAGCGCCAGCGGATCTGGATCCGCTCCCAGCATCTGAGCCAGCGCCATGCGGTGCAGCAACGCAGCCAAGTCAGCATGCAGCAGATCAAAATCGGGCCCCAGCGCGGCCAACTCGGCCACTTTTTGCATCAGCGCTGAGCCTTGACCAGCCGCCAGCAGACGTAGCACGGCATGCAGATGACGCTGATCCAGCGTCCCCAACATCCCTTGCACCAGATCCAGCCGGACATGGCCATTGCCGTGCGCCAGCGCCTGATCCGTCAAACTCAGTGCATCACGCATACTGCCATCGGCTGCCTTGGCCAGGGCCAGCAATGCCGGCGGCTCATAGGGTTGCCCCTCGGCATCGAGAATACTTTGCAACTGGCCGACAATCTGTTCGCGGCTCAGGGCCTTGAGATGAAACTGCAGACAGCGGGAGAGAATGGTAATCGGCAGTTTCTGCGGGTCGGTGGTGGCCAGCAGGAACTTTACATAAGGCGGCGGCTCTTCCAGGGTTTTGAGCAACGCATTGAAGCTATGCCGCGACAGCATGTGTACTTCGTCAATGAGATAGACTTTGAACCGGCCGCGCGCAGGGCGATATTGCACGTTTTCCAGCAATTCGCGGGTATCTTCGACCTTGGTGCGCGAGGCTGCGTCGATTTCCAGCAGATCAACAAAGTTGCCCTGATCAATCTCGCGGCAGCTATCGCATTGACCACAGGGGGTACTGCTAACCCCCTGTTCACAATTCAGGCATTTAGCCAGGATGCGCGCGATGGTGGTCTTGCCTACCCCGCGCGTACCACTGAACAGCCAGGCATGATGCAATCGCCCTTGATCCAGTGAATTCACCAGCGCCGTCAACACATGCTGCTGGCCAACCACCTCACGAAAATCGTGCGGGCGCCATTTCCTTGCCAGAACCTGATAACCCATGAGCGAGGCTGTTCCTGTTAGTGAGTCTTAGTGACCCGCATATTCAATCAGCGACATCGATTCAATACCAGCCGCTTGCAAACGCTGAATGCCACCCAACTCCGGCAAGGCAATCACAAAAGCTGCCTGCTCGACCACGCCGCCGCAACGACGGATCAGTTTGACCGCCGCTTCGACCGTGCCACCGGTGGCCAACAGATCGTCAATCACCAGCACCCGTTCGCCTGGCTGGATAGCATCCTGATGAATTTGCAGTGCGTCCTGACCATATTCCAGATCATAGGACTCTTCAAATACCGCACGCGGCAGTTTGCCGGGCTTGCGCACCGGCACGAAGCCGAGCCCCAATGCTGCCGCAACCGGCGCACCAAAAATGAACCCCCGCGCCTCGGTGCCTACGATCTTATCCAGCGGCATGTCACGAAAATGCTCGACCAACAGATCAATGGTCTGACGAAACGCCTGCGGGTGTTCAACCAGACTGGTGATGTCGCGGAACAGAATGCCTGGCTTCGGATAATCCGGGATGGATTTAATGCAGGAGGCGATAAAGGAGAGGGTTTCTTGGTTCATGTTGGTTACCGTAAAAAAAAAATTAAAGCCCGCGTCAACTAGGCTAACGGGCTCCGTTTCTTTTGCTGGCATAGCTTAACAACCCCACCCGTCAATGCAACCTTCTCCAGGAGAAAGCGCGACGCGCAAACGCTTGCGAGCGTGAGGTCGACCACAGTTTGTGCAGATGCTAACAAGCAGCTAGCAACTCACTATCTATGCGAATTTTTGGCCAGAAGCCGTAGTCCCTTCAAACAAAAAGGCCGGAACTCACGTCCCGGCCAATCTGGTTCAAGCTAACCCATCAGGGTTAAACCCGATCACTGCATGCGACAACTTAGAAGTTGTACTGCATTGCAACGGTCCACTGGTTGTCAGCGTCCTTGATCTGGTTGAACTTGTATTCGGTGTAAACGTACGCCTTCGGAGTGAAGGTGTACTGAGCACCCAGCAGGTATTCCTTAACCAGGTCGTCGCCGTCCTTCTGCTTCAGGAAGTTGTAACCAGCCAGGAAGCCGATGTTGTTCGGCAGGAAGTAGGCAGAAGCCAGTTCGTAACCGTTGGTCTTACGTTCAGCCGCGGTGGTAGCGGAGGACGGAGTACCAGCAGCGATACCTGCGTCATACTTGGTCTGGTTGTACAGGCCAGCAGCATAGAAGCCCGGTTCGCCGAAGGTGCCGTAAGAAGAAGACAGAGCCCAGTCTTCCTTCTTAGAGGAATCATCGTACTTAACGTTGGAGTAACCAGCGTTCAGGGTCAGGGTGAACGGGAACGCATAGCTCAGACCTGCGGTGTAACCGTTGTCCAGGTTCTGAGACTTGTCAGAGGTCTGGAAGCTGGTGCCAACGGTGAAGCCACCGATGGTGTTGTTGTAGATGAACTGACCTTCCTGGCGACCCAGGTAGTTGTTACCAGCATCACCCCATTCGTTGAACACGTCGGTCACAGACAGGGCAGCGGTGTAGTACGGGGTATCAGTCTGACCAACGGTCAGCTTACCCAGCTGCTTGCCATCAACACCGGCATAGACGTGACGGGACTTGAAGTTCTTACCAGAGCTGGTGGAGTTCTCAGCATTCACCTGCCATTCGCCACGACCGAACACGCCGTACTGGCTGTTCACAGCCTGGGTGCCCTTCACGCCGAAACGTGCGGTGCCAACCAGAGAGGTCTTGTCAGAATCGCTAGCAGCCTTGTTGTACAGGTTAGCCTGAACACGGCCGTATACGTCGAAAGTCTGGCCATCCTTGTCATATACGGTGGCAGCTTGGGCAACACCGGCAACCAACAGAGCCGGAACGGTCAGAGCAAGAAGAGTCTTTTTCATAGTCATTCGCCTACTGAAATTAAACACTAAGTCCTTATATTTCCTGCGGAAGATGATGTCTCCATCACCTTGGGAGCGAATCTAGCACCAAAATGTGAGGCTCGCAACATAAAAAAATGAACTTATTATCCCATTTGTTGTCCGTAGCACAACGTTTTAGTTTTCAATGATTTATGGGAATTAACATCTCACTTTTTGACGAATCTCTAGTATAAAATCCGTGCAGTCGTCGCAATGCCTTTCAATTTTTGTTAGCTAGCTCACAGCGGGATATACTTCGCTTTCCGCATCCAACAGGAGTCCTACCGCGATGTCTGTTTCTGCCATCCAGCAGACTGTGTCACAGAACTATCGTCGGCTTGGCGAAGAATTAGCAGCTTTCGTGCCAAGACGTGAACAGAATTTTCTGGTGGCTGAAATTGTCAAAACGCTGTGCGCAACCCATACCCCGCCCAGCCATATCCTGATTGCAGAGGCCGGAACCGGTATCGGCAAATCCCTGGCCTATTTACAAGGGGCACTGCCTGCTGCGCTGTTACTTAAAAAGAAGCTGGTGATCAGCACAGCGACCCTTGCGCTACAGGAGCAGTTGGTGAACAAGGATTTACCCCTGTTTACCCGGATCAGTCAGCAGACCTTTCACTACACCTTGGTGAAGGGTCGCCAGCGTTACGCCTGTATTGGACGCCTGAATATGTTGGCAGCGCCCCCCGCACAAGCCGCACTGGATCTGGGGCCGTGGCACAGCACGCCGGCAGTGACCGACAATGATCGAGCCCTGTATCAGCAAATGCTGGATGCCTTGCAACAGGGGAAATGGGCGGGCGATCGCGATAGTTGGCCACAGGCGATTGATGACGATTGTTGGACGGCGATTGCCAGTGAGCGCCATAGCTGCTCCCCCCAGTTTAGTGGCCATCAGCACTGCCCGTTTCATCTCGCGCGCCGGGATCTGGACAAGATGGATGTGCTGATTGTTAACCATGCACTGCTGTTGGCCGATCTGGCGTTGGGCGGTGGCATTGTGCTGCCGCCACCCGAGGAGTGTTTCTATATATTTGATGAGGCCCACCACCTCCCCACGATTGCGCGTGACCAGGCAGCCGCCACCTGCGGGATTCATGCGGCGATTCGCTGGCTGCAAAATTTGCCCCATCTTGGTGATAGCATCACCAAACTAGTGCAGGACAGCAGCGTGCAACGCCCACATGAACAGTTGAACGAACGGGTACAGTGCGTGCTGAGCGAATATCAGCAATTGCTGACCTGGTTTCCCCAACAAGCCACGTGGTTTACAGAGAGCGAACAGTTCCGTTTTGAGCAGGGTCACCTCCCCACCCCGCTGGCTGAACGAACCCAGACCTTGCAGGATCATTTCCGCGGCATTCAGCGCGCACTGGAGCGCCTACAAGGCCATATGCAAGATCAGCTGAAAACCGCTGCTACCAGCTCTCGCCGACAGGTGGAGGCCATCCTAGGCGAACTCGGCAATGCATTATGGCGCTGCGGTCAGCATCTAGAGTTATGGCATCTGTTGGGGCAGGACAAAGCGACCGGCATTGCCAAGTGGATTTCCCACATCGCCAACAGCAGTGAATATCTGCTGCATGCGGTACCGTTGGAGATGGGCTATTGGCTGGATCAACAACTCTGGTCTCGCTGCCCTGGCGCGATCCTGGTTTCAGCGACCCTCACCGCGCTCAACAGTTTTGCCTATTTCCGACATCAGGCAGGCTTGCCGGCGGGTGAGCCCTGTCGTTATGTTCGATTGCGATCACCGTTTGATTATGATCGCGCCGAGTTATGGGTACCGGACTTTCCCTGTGATCCACAATCCCCGGACTTTACCGAAACACTGGCGCGTGAACTGCCGACCTACCTCAAAGATCAGCAAGCCTCGTTGGTGCTGTTTGCTTCCTGGTGGCAAATGAAAGAGGTCGCCACCCGCTTGCGCGCCATGGGTTGGTCATTACTGGTACAAGGTGAGGCCTCGCGCAGCGCATTACTGCAGTTACATAAAGATCGCTGTGACCACAACCAACCCAGTATCCTGCTCGGTACCGGCAGCTTTTCTGAAGGGCTGGACTTACCCGGCCATTTGCTGACCAATCTCATCATCACCAAATTACCGTTTGCCATTCCGGATAGCCCGGTGGAAGCGGCGCTGGCAGAGACCATTACCCTGCGTGGCGGCAACCCTTTTATGCAGGTCACCGTGCCGGAAGCTTCACGCAAGTTGGTACAGGCCTGTGGTCGGCTTATTCGTAAAGAGCAGGATGCAGGTCGAATTGTCTTACTCGACCGCCGTCTGGTTACCAAGCGCTATGGCAAGGCGTTACTCGATGCACTGCCCCCCTTTCGCCGCAGGATTGATTAAGCTTCACAATATAGGCCGGGTAGAATCAGGCTGGACGCCAATCGCCAAACGGGTAGAATCCGGAAAAACAATGCTCGTCACCTATCTCACAAGGAGTTGTTATGTGCCGATTCGCACTGCTGGCTCTCTGCTGTGCCAGTGCTCTGTCCACGGCCTCCGCAGCGACGCTGGAAATCCCGCAACCGTACACGCTGCAGTTACTGGATGGGCAGTCCGCCAACACCAGCATGCTGACCAGCGATCGCAAACTGAATCTGAGCGCTGGCGAACACCAGGTCGTTGTTCAGTTTGAAGGTACCTTCCGTGATCAGAGCGATAACCGTCTGATCCGCGGCGAACCGGTGGTGATCAACCTGAACCTCAAGGACACGGATGCCCTGGCGCTGCGCTTTACCTACCCGCGTAACTTCGATGCCGCCGAGCGTTATCTGGCGACCCAGCCGCTGACTATCGTTGAACAGCCTGCCGGGACACCCGCCAAAGTGGACTTCTTTGTGCTGCCGAAGAAAGAAGGCTTGCAGATTGGTCGTGACTATCAGCAAGAGCTGACGGCCATGGGCAAGGCGTTCCGTCAGACCAGCATGCCGATCGCCACTGCCGAGACCGCTGCGGCGGCGGTGCAAGAAAAGGTCGGCTCCGGTCCGGTTGACAAGAACGTGCAGACACTGGAGATGCTCAAGTACTGGTACAACCAGGCTGACGTCCAGACCCGGAAAGACTTCCAGCACTGGATTATCTCCCAGCAGTAATGCCTCTTCGCGGAACCTTCGGGTTCCGCGATAGTTT
>JAYROM010000028.1:0-4641 GCA_041911695.1 Aeromonadaceae bacterium | reverse complement strand
TTCGAGCCCTATTATCGCCTGCATCACGATTTGCCAGGCACCGGCCTCGGCCTGGGGATTGCCCGCAGTATCGCCCATGCCCATGGCGGCGATCTGGTGCTGGAGAACCGTCCACAAGGCGGTCTGCAGGCCGTGCTGTCGTTGCCGAGGCACTGATGTTACGCCGCGCCCTGCTTATCCTCAGCCTGTTGATCCCGCTGCCCTCGGTGGCACAAGACCAATCCATTGAGGTGCTGCACTGGTGGACCGCCGGCGGCGAGGCCAAGGCGGCGGATATGCTGCGTCACCGCTGGCAGCAGCTGGGCAACAATTGGGTGGACTCGGCCATCGTTGGTGGGGGTGGCAACTCGGCCATGCTAGTGCTGCGCAGCCGCACCCTGGCCGGTAATCCGCCGCAGGTCGCCCATCTCAAGGGCAGTGAGTTGCATGAGTGGGCCCGCCTTGGTTTTCTGCGCCCGCTGGATGATGTGGCGCGCCGCGGCCAGTGGGATCTGCGCCTGTATCCGTTTGTCAGCTCGACCATCAATCACCAGGGCCACACCATCGCCGTGCCGGTGGGCATTCACCGCGTCAACTGGTTATGGATCAACCAACCCTTGTTTCAGCGACTGCAGCTGCCGGTTCCGCGCACCTGGCCCGAGCTCTTAAGTACCGCAGCCACCTTCAAGGCGGCCGGGATCAATCCGCTGGCGCTGGGGGATGACCCCTGGCAACTGGCTATTCTGTTCGAGGCCATCGTGCTCGGCGAGGGCGACAGCGATCTGTTCCGCCGTGCCTTTATCAACCTGGATGCCCGGGTATTTACCAGCCCGCGTATGCTCGACATTCTGCGTCTGTTCCACCGCCTGCGCGCCTTCCTGCCCTCTAACCATATCGGTCTGAGCTGGAACCAAGCGACACAGATGCTGATGGATGGCCAGGCCGCCATGCAATTGATGGGCGACTGGGTGAAAGGTGAACTCATCGCCAACGGCCTGGAGCCCGGCCAAACCATCCGCTGTGTGCCTGCGCCGGGGACCGCCGGTAAGTTCAGCTACAATCTCGACTCGCTGGCCATGTTCGAACAGCATGACCCGGCACGCGACCGCGATCAGCAATCCTTCGCCGACATGCTGATGAGCAGTGACTTTCAGCGCGACTTCAACCGCGTCAAAGGTTCAATTCCACCGCGTACTGACGCCGACATCTCCACTTTTGATCGCTGCGCCCGCGATGCCTGGCAGGCATTGCAACAGGCGGAACGGCATGGCGAATTGGTGCCCAGCGCTGCCGAGGGGATGGCATTGACACCGCAGGTGCAACAGGCCTTGTTCGAGGTACTGGCCAGCTACTTTGCCGATCCGCAAGGGGATGCCGAAGAGACCGCTCACCGCCTGCAGCGCGCGCTACGCGCCGTACAGGCCGAATGGCGACCAGAAGCCAACTGAACCCGCCCGGCGGGTGCCCTGCCACACATGACATGCGGATGGGCTGTGCTAGACTGCCAGCGATGTCATTTAGCGCCTGGAGTCATCTATGCAAGGTCAAGGTTCCGCCGGCAATGTGATTGCTGCCCTGTGCAGTGTCTTTATTCCTGGTCTCGGCCAGTTGGTCCAGGGACGCCTGCTGATGGCAGGCGTGCAATTCGTCCTCGCCGGACTGTTGTGGATCATCCTGCTCGGCTGGATTATTCATTTGTGGTCAATTCTGGATGCCGCGCTGTGGAAGCCGCAGGCTTGATCTGGCGGCGCGGGCGGCTATGATGAGCGCCCTGCGATATGAGGGCAAATGATGAGCGAACTGTTTACCTCCGCCAGCCAGCAACTGGATACCACAGGTCTGCGCTGCCCGGAGCCAGTGATGCTGGTGCGCAAGACAGTGCGCGCCATGCAAGCGGGTGACACCCTGTTGGTACTGGCTGATGACCCGGCCACCACCCGCGATATTCCCGGTTTCTGCCGCCATATGGACCACACCCTGCTGGCCAGCGACACCAGTGGCGTGCCCTATCGCTATCTGCTGCGCAAGGGGTTGTAAGCCGGCCGGTTTACAACCAGTGGCGCAGACGTAACCAGAGCCACAACCCAACCACCAGGCACACCAGCGCCCCGACAAACCCGGCGAAGCCCCACGACGAGCTGGCGCCAGGGATCCCGCCCAGGTTGACGCCAAACAACCCGGTCAGGAAGGTGGCGGGCAGAAACACCATGGCCATCAATGACATGATGTAGGTGCGCTGGGTCATCGCCTCGGTCATCCGCGCGGTCAGTTCATCGGCCAGCAGCGAGGTACGGGCGATGCTGGCATCCAGATCATCCAGCCAGCGACTGAGACGGTCAGCAATCTCTTGCAGCCGGCGCAGATCGTCGACCTCCAACCAACCCACCTTCTCGTTGGCCAAGCGGCTGAACAGATCACGCTGCGGCGCCAGATAACGGCGCGACACAATCAGCTGGCGGCGGATCCGGGTCAGCGCCGGCCGGTCGACCGGATGCTCGCTCAGCAACTTGTCTTCCAGATGGGCGATCTGCTCCTGCAGCGAATCGATAAAGTCACCGGCCTGCTCAGTGATGTGCTCACACAGGTCGACCAGCCAGTCGGCAGTATTCAACGGGCCGATATGACGTTCGAAATCATTGACGATCGCCTCGACCGCCTCGACACTGCGTCGGCGGGTAGAGACCACCAACCGGTCACTGATAAAGAAACAGATCGCCACCATCTGGTAGCCCGGATGGCTGTCACCATGCGCATTGATACAACGCAGGGTAAGTTGCATCCCCCCATTGGCCTTGACCAGCTTGGGCCGACTGCTCTCGCCCTGCAGGGCGTCGCGCACCGCATCCGGCAATAGCGGCGTAGTCTTGATCCACTCATAGGCATGCGGCGAGGCATAATCCAGATGAACCCAGACATCCTCCTCGGGCAGCGGTATGCCATGTGCCAGCGGGCGAGCGCCCCCCTGGCCATCAAATCCCAACGCAAAGATATGCGACGACGGCAACAACTCGGTCATGCGCGTCCGGCCTCCTTCGCTTGCTGACAGCACTGGGCATGGCAGGCACAGGTGACCAGATGATCGTTCACCATGCCTACCGCCTGCATAAAGGCATAACAGATGGTACTGCCGACAAAGCTGAACCCCAGCTTGCGCAGTGCTTTGGACATGGCATCTGACTCGGCGGAGGTCGGCGGAATGGCCTCACCCGCTTGCCAGTGGTTGATGCGGGTCTTGCCGCCGACAAACCCCCATAGCAAATCGGCAAACTCGATGCCTTGCGCCTGCAACGCCAGATAAGCCCGGGCGTTGTTGATAATCGCCTTCACTTTCAATCTATTGCGGATAATACCGGTATCTTGCAGCAGACGCTCGATGTCGGCGTCATCAAACGCCGCAATGGCCACCGGATCAAAACCGGCAAACGCGCGGCGATAGCCGTCGGTGCGCCGCAAGATGGTCAGCCAGGAGAGCCCAGCCTGTTGCCCATCGAGGCACAGTTTTTCAAACAGTTCGCGACTGTCATTCACCGGCCGTCCCCACTGCTGGTCGTGATAGGCAATATAGTCCGCATCCTGTGTTACCCAGGCACACCGTTCGCTCATACTTTTTCTGCTCCCTCGCCGCTGACCTGCACGATCATAGCGCGTCATTTGCCGCCAATATGGGTTCGATACCAATTCAGCCTATATTCCGGCCAGTGCAGGCGTTATACTCTTGCGGTTTCATTTCCGCTCAGTATGCACTGAACCCAACGCGCGAACAAAATCATGCAGAAATTCGATATCAAGACCTTTCAGGGACTGATCCTGACCCTCCAAGATTACTGGGCCAGGCAAGGTTGCGTTATCGTGCAGCCCCTCGATATGGAGGTGGGTGCCGGTACTTCTCATCCGATGACCTTCTTGCGCGCCATTGGCCCCGAGCCGATGAACTGCGCCTATGTGCAACCGTCCCGCCGTCCGACCGACGGCCGTTACGGTGAAAACCCGAACCGCCTGCAACACTATTACCAGTTCCAGGTGATCCTCAAGCCGTCCCCGGAGAATATCCAGGAGCTGTATCTGGGCTCGCTGCGCGAGCTGGGTTTCGACCCGCAGGTGCATGATATCCGCTTCGTTGAGGACAACTGGGAAAACCCAACCCTGGGTGCCTGGGGTCTGGGCTGGGAAATCTGGCTGAACGGCATGGAAGTCACCCAGTTCACCTACTTCCAGCAGGTTGGTGGCCTGGAGTGTGCGCCGGTCACTGGCGAAATCACCTATGGTCTGGAACGTCTGGCGATGTATATCCAGGGCGTGAACAGCATTTACGATCTGGTATGGGCTGACGGTCCGCTGGGTAAGATCACCTATGGTGACGTCTTCCTGCAGAATGAAATCGAGCAGTCGACCTACAACTTCGAACACGCTGATGTGCCGTTCCTGTTCCAGATGTTCGATCAGTGCGAAAAGGAAGCCCAGTACCTGCTGGGTCTCGAGTCGCCGCTGCCGTTGCCGGCTTACGAGCGCATCCTCAAGGCCGCGCACTCGTTCAACCTGCTGGATGCGCGTCACGCCATCTCGGTCACCGAGCGTCAGCGTTACATCCTGCGCATCCGTACCCTCTCCAAGGCAGTAGCCGAGGCCTATTATGCAGCCCGCGAAGCGCTGGGCTTCCCGATG
>JAYROM010000027.1:0-15641 GCA_041911695.1 Aeromonadaceae bacterium | reverse complement strand
TCGATCAAAAACTGTTGCATGGACATGTTGCAAGCTCTCCGCACGACACCGACCGTATCGGCCGGCAAGTAAACAGGATGTTAATGACGGCTACCTTACCAGCCTGTCGCCTGATCTCAAGGGCCAACGCTGTGCTGCGGTTGGTGAATTCACGCCCAGCCGCTAGAATAGCGCCCTCTTTACTGCCCGATCCGGAACCTGCCATGACCATCGACCTGATGCCCGGCCACAACCTGCCGCTACAACGTTATCCGCAGGACAGTGATCCGACGCTGCAAGCCTGGGATGCCGCCGATGAATACCTGCTCAACGAACTGGCGGCCAGCGATCTGGCCGACGGGCCCTTGCTGATCTTCAACGACAGTTTCGGTGCCCTGGGTTGTGCCCTGCATGGACGCCAACCGGTGAGTATCAGTGACTCCTGGCTGGCGCAGGAGGCCTGTCGGCGCAATCTGGCCGCCAATGCGCTGCCAGGCGACGCGGTAACCCTGTTGGACAGTCTGGCGCCGTTACCGGCCGCCCCGGCCCTGGTGATCATCAAGATTCCGAAGACCCTGGCCTTGCTTGAGCAGCAACTGCTGGCCCTGCGCGAAGTGGTCACCCCGCAAACCCGGATCCTGGGGGCTGCGCGGGTCAAGGATATTCATACCTCGACCCTTAACCTGTTCGAGCGTCTGCTTGGCCCAACCACCACCTCGCTGGCAGTCAAGAAGGCGCGACTGATCCACTGCACCCCGACCTGCCCCGGCACGCCACAGAACCCCTATCCGACCTGTTGGCCACTGGCCGGTACCGACTGGCTGATCCACAACCATGCCAATGTGTTCTCGCGCGGTAGCCTGGATATCGGCGCCCGCTTTTTCCTGGAATACCTGCCGCAGGCGCGCAGTGGAGATATCGCCGACCTCGGCTGTGGCAATGGCGTGATCGGCCTCGCCGCACTGGCGGCCAATCCGCAGGCCACGCTGCACTTTTTTGACGAGTCGCATATGGCGCTGGCATCCAGCCGCCAGAACGTGCAGCATAACCGGCCACAGGACCTGGCACGTTGTCACTTCCATCTGGGCAACAGCCTGCAGGCGGTGGCCGATGCCAGTCTGGACCTGGTGCTGTGCAATCCACCATTCCATCAGCAGCATGCGCTCACCGATCAACTGGCCTGGCAAATGTTTACCGATGCCCGGCGTTGTCTGCGCACCGGCGGTGAGTTGCTGATTATCGGCAACCGCCATTTGGGCTATCACGTCCGCCTGCCGCGTCTGTTTTCTCGTGTCGAGACTGTCGCAGCCAATCAGAAGTTTGTTATTTTACGTGCAATCAACTCATAGGGAGAGGCCCATGAAATCTGTCCTGTTCGCCGTACTGGCCGTGGTGCTGGCCGGTTGCTCTACCGCTTGGCCGGAAAATGCCAGCATCAACCCGCAAATCAATGACCAGCCAGACAACCTGTTGGCAGGGCAAAGTGTCAGCGTCAGCGGCCAGGATGTGCGCAGTGGCCACCAGATCATCAAGATCAACAAGCAGGGTGAACCCGTCGTGCTGATTCCCAATGCCATCTCGCCAGACCAGGTGATGGCTGACCGTCTGCAAAAAGGGCTGGCGGCCCAAGGCGCCACCATTGCCCCGCAGGGCGGCGCTGAAGTGAAGGTGATCGTGCAGAATATGCTGGCCGAAGTGACCAAACCGGGTCTGGCCTATAAGACCCGTGTACGCATGGAGGTCAAACTGCAGGTGCAGAAGAACGGCGCCGGCATTGCCAAGACCTATCAGAAGTCCGCGATGAAAGAGAGCGCGACCCAGCCGGATATGGGCGATATCGAGTTGATGCTCAACGACCAGACCTCCAAGCTGCTTAACGACATGCTGTCTGACAGCCAGGTACGTGCCGTGATCAAGGGGAGCAATTACTGATGAAACATTGGTTATTTGCCCTGTTGCTGTTGCCCGGTCTGGCATTGGCCACCACCCCGGTCAAGGCGCCGCGAGTCAGTATGGAGACTAACTTCGGCACCCTGGTGGTCGAACTTGACCCGGTGCATGCACCGCAGAGTGTCAGCAACTTTCTCGCCTATGTGCGCGACGGCAGCTATAACGGCAGCCTGTTCCACCGAGTGATCCCAGGCTTTGTGGTGCAGGGGGGCGGCTACAACGGCCAGTATCAGCCATTACCGACCCACTCCCCGGTCAAGAACGAGTCGTCCAATGGACTGTCCAACGTCCGCGGCAGCCTGGCAATGGCCCGCACCCAGGATCCAGACAGTGCGACCCGCCAGTTCTACTTCAACCTGCAGAATAACAGCCCGCTCGACGGCAGTAGCGGCCAGGCCGGTTACACCGTCTTCGGCAAGGTCGTCTCCGGGCTTGAAGTACTGGACAAGATCGCGGCGCAACCGACCGGCGACTCGCCGCAGATCGGCGCCAGCGACGTACCGCAAACCCCGATTGTGCTGCAGAAAGTGACCATTCAACCCTAAGCTGGCCAACCGATCTGTATTTAAAAAACGGACCGCGCATGGCGCAATGCTGATCAGATAAAGCAGGGCGTGTTCCCATTGAACCAACCGTTGGCGGCAGGGATGCCGCCATCGAGCCCCCAAGGATGGGTTGACGGCGTGTTGGTGAAAGGGAACCGCCCTGCTTTTCTCTTAAGTGAACAGCATTGCGCGCATGGCGGTCCGTTTTTATTGGTGCGATCAGAGGTCCTGGCTGACTTATCCCCGCTCCTGCGCGGAGGTATCCGCTAACGCCGGGCTCTCCCGCCACGGCGCCACCCAGCACAGCAGCACCATGCCGGGGACCGCCAATGCAGTGCACAGCAGGAAGAAGCCATGCCAGCCAAATTGCTCGACCAGATAACCGGTACTGGCATTAAAGAAGGTGCGCGGCACCGCGGCCAGCGAGGTAAACAGCGCAAACTGGGTGGCGGTGTAGCGCGGGTCAGTGGCGCGCGCAATAAAGGCGGTGAAGGCGGCAGTGCCCAGCCCCATCCCTAAGGCTTCAGCGCCAATCACCAACGCCAACGCCCAGACATGCGGCCCTACGCCTGTCAGCCAGACGAAGCCCAAAATGGTCACCAGCTGCACCGCGCCAAACAGCCACAACGCGCGGTTAATCCCCAACTGCACCATCCAGATGCCGCCGAGTAGGCCGCCGATCACGCTGGCCCACAGACCGACATTCTTGGCCACCAGACCAATCTCGGTCTTACTGAAGCCCATATCCAGATAAAACGGCGTCGCCAGCGCGGTGGCCATGCTGTCGCCGAGCTTGAACAGGAAGATAAAGCCCAGGATCAGCAAGGCGCTTTGCCAGCCCTGACGGGTGATGAATTCATGAAACGGCTCGACCACCGCTTCACGCAGAGACTTGGGCACCACAGCGCGTTGTGGCTCACGCACCAGCAGGGTGAGCACGACCCCTGGCAGCATAAACAGCGCGGTCACCATAAACACCGTGCTCCAGGCCACATGGTCGGCCAGAATCAGCGATAGCGACCCCGGCACCAGCCCGGCAATCCGATAGGCATTCACATGCACCGAGTTCCCCAACCCTAACTCGCGGTCGGAGAGGATTTCGCGACGAAAGGCATCGAGGACAATATCCTGACTGGCACTGAACAGCGCCACGCCAACCGCCAACACGGCGATCGTGCCCAGATCGCGAGCCGGTGCTAACCAGCCCAAGGCCGCGATGCTGACCAGTAGCGCCAGTTGACTGGCTAACATCCATCCTCGCCGCCGCCCCAACCCGAGGATTGGGAAACGATCCATCAGCGGCGACCACAGAAACTTCCAAGTATAGGGAAACTGGATCAGCGCAAAGAAGCCAATCGCCTTGATATCCACCCCTTCGGTTTTCAACCAGGCGGGCACCAGGTTGATCAACAGGTAGAGCGGCAGCCCGGAGCTGAAACCGGTAAAGATGCAGATCAGCATGCGGCGGGTAAACAGCAACTGACGCCAGGAGGCAGTAGCGGGTGTTGACATGCACAGTTCCCTTGAAAACGGCCAAAATCATGACCTCGAAGATTGCCGGCTACCTTACCGTAACCAGGCCCCAGATGAACAGCCACCCGCCTCTCCTCGCAGATGGAGCAAGCGATTGCGGCAAGCGTTTGCCAGCATCGATTGACACCCCTAATTTGACGACAAACGTTTATTCGTGAGGAAAAAAGCGGCTGTTATACGGGTTTTGGTAAAAAAAATGTCAAAATTGCTCAGTGTGTGTACAACCGCGGCGCATTGCTGCTTTTCAGGCCAATTTGTCCACACTAAAATGCGACGTCCGTTGCAAAAACGGGCCTACGGAATCCGATAACGCAGAACGAGAGAATACAGACATGGCAAAACTTAGTGTAAATCTGCTGGCAGCCGCTGTGCTGACCGCACTGGCCGCCCCGGCCGCTTTCGCCGCTGACTACAGCGATGGCAACATCCACAAGAACGATTACAAGTGGGTGCAGTTCAACCTGATGCACACCATCGATCAGCGTCCGTTTGTGAAGACTGACGGCAAGGGTGATTACAAAGATACCTACGCTGAAATGGAGTTTGGTGGTCGTTCCGGCCTGTTCAACCTGTACGGTTATGTCGACGTATTCGACGTATTCCAGTCCCGTCACGACGACAAGAACGCAGGCGACAACCTGTACATGAAGTTCGCCCCGCGTCTGTCGCTGGACGCGCTGACTGGCAAGGATCTCTCCTTCGGCCCGGTCAAGGAGCTGTATATCGCTAACCTGAACAGCATCGGTGGTCCGGATGGTCTGTTCGAATCCATGATCGGTCTGGGCGCTGATGTGGATGTTCCGTTCCTGGGTACCGTTGGCGCCAACCTGTATGCCCGTCACGTCAATGAAGGCGGCAACGGCACTGGTAACACCCAGGGCTGGAATGGTTACCAGTTCTCCACCAACTGGTTCAAGCCGTTCTACACCTTCGCCAACGGCTCCTTCATGGCCTACCAGGGCTACCTGGATTACATGTTCGGCGCCAAGGACACCTCCTCCTTCGGCCTGGGCACCTTCCACGGTATCTACTGGCACTCCGACCGTTATGCTGTCGGTTACGGTCTGAAGTACTTTGACAACGTGTACGGTATCAAGAACGACCTGTCCATCGGCGGCACCAGCAAGCTGAGCTCCACCGGTTTCGGTCACTACTTCGCCGTCACCTACAAGTTCTAATCCTGCACAGGATCGCGGACGCCGGTGCCCCTGGCGTCCGTTCTCTCCAGCCGGTAGCGGTATTCCGCCACCGGCTTTTTTCATGTGGCTATCGGGGGCGCCCATTGGTCCCATTTTCGATGAAAGCCCTGTCAGCGTTCACAGTTCAGCACCAAATGACTCGCCACCTTGATGTGAGTGCACAACTTGCACAGAAACTCTGTTTTCATGCCTTTTCACACCAAGGTGAGTAGAGTACAGTGTGCTCGCTTTTGCTCCCATTCTATCCGGGCGGATTCGATATCAAGATGAAACTGCTGTTACCCCTGCTGCTGATTTTTTCACTCCTTGTTGCCGTGAGCCCGGTGGGCGAACAACTGTGGCAGCAATCGTCTACCTCATGGACAGCATTACGCGCGGGGGATATGCCCTTCCAGCAAGATATCGGCCAGCGTTGGGACAAGTTCAGCCACAGCTGGATGATGAAAGGGCTGGTCATTGACCAAGGCATCGCCCGTCAGCAACGCGCCGTCGGCAACTGGATCGATAATACCGGCGAGACCCTGACCCGCACTTGGACTCACATCGGTGAATGGCCGGCACAACTGGCCAACCTGTGTCAGGAGAGCTGGATTGCGCTGATTCAGTGGCCGGACAATATGTTGGACAGCATGCACCAACTGTGGGACAACCCACATGATCGCCGCCCATCCCTGTCCGTATTGGACAGCAATTTCTCCACCGCCCTGCCGGTCCCCGAGCCTGCTGCGGTCAGCGCCTCCGACGCCTGAGACGATCACACTCATAACGCCAGCGTGAGTTGTTGGGCGGTCTCGGCCGCCTGAGCCGGCAAACCAACCACCACCCCCACCAGGCGCACCCCTCGCCCGGCGCCGCGTGCCCAGGCCTGATCCAACAGGGTTGGCCACATACGGTCATCCATCCCGTGTACCGCCCGTTCAACCGTGGTTTGTTGAAAGTCATCAAACTTCAACTTGATGCCTTGCCGGACAATCGCTGCGGGTTGAACATGACGCGCCATGCGACGCTGCAGCACTGGTAACAGCTGCTGAAGGACCTCCAGCGCCTGTCGTGGTTGATGCAGATCTTGCGGTAAGGTGATTTCCGCCCCGACCGACTTGCGCACCCGATGCGCCTCAACCGGACGCTCATCAATCCCCTGGCTGCGCGCCAGCAGCATCTGCCCCATCTTGCCAAAACGCATCAACAAGGCTTGCGGCGGAAAGGCCTGCACATCTGCACAAGTCTGCAAGCCGCACGCCGCCAGTCGCGCTGCGCTTTGTGCGCCGATCCCGGGAATTTTCTGTAGTGGCAGGGTGCGTACAAACGCCGCCACTTGCGCTGGGGGCAGGACAAACAGCCCATCAGGTTTGTTCAGATCCGAGGCGATCTTGGCCAAAAACTTGTTCGGCGCCACACCGGCGGAGGCAGTCAACCCCAACTCTCGCTGGATATCCGCCCGGATCGCCTGCGCCATGCGGGTGGCGCTGCCCTGACACCAGCTTGAATCGCTCACATCCAGGTAAGCCTCATCCAAGGATAACGGCTCGATACAGTCGGTATAACGCAACAGGATACGCCGCAAATCAGCGGAGACCGCTTGGTAAACACTCATCCGCCCGGGGAGCAAGACCAGATGTGGGCAGCGGCGCAACGCCTGCGCCGTCGCCATGGCGGAGTGAATGCCAAAACGCCGCGCCGGGTAGTTGCAGGTGGCAATCACCCCACGCCGTGCCGCCGTCCCCCCAATCGCCAGCGGCACCTCACGCAAGGTCGGGTTATCCCGCATTTCGACCGCAGCAAAGAAGCAGTCCATATCAACATGAATGATTTTGCGCATACCATTCACCCTTGGCACATCCTCGGCCCCTGACACCACAATAAACTGTATATATAAACAGTGCTCATACTGTAGCGCAGTCACACCTGACTGCCAAGCCCTGGGTCAATCGCGGCCCGGATAGATCCCTGGCAACAGCGCACGGAGCAGATCCCGCCAGGTGAGAATACCCACCACCCGCTCCTGCTCGACCACCGGCAGACAGGAGATGCCATGTTCCAGCAGTAGTGCCGCAGCGGCCTCCAGCGAGGCTTGTGGCGTCACGGTGATCACCTGACGGCTAATCACCTGATGCACCCGGCGGGCCAGTGTATCCCGGTCGCGCTGGTTCTCACTCTGGGACCCCAAATAGGGACTCAGTGCGCGCCAGATGTCCCGATCACTGATCACGCCGACCAGATGGCCCTCATCCATCACCAGGGCATGATGAAAAGGGGCGGCACTGAACAGCGCCTCCGCCTCAGCCAATGAATCATCCATCTCCAATGCCACGACACGGCGCGACATGATTGTCTGTACCAGCATGTTTCCTCCCTTGCGGTGCGCATCGGCCATTCCAGTGTAGAAGCCCTTCACCCAGCGCGCTTTGCGACGAGAAGGGGCAGTGTTAGGCTGACGATCCTTACAGCATTTCGCCAAGCCAGTGGCGCGGAGTCGACCATGCGCAAGTTTGCGGCCAGTTGTTGTCGTACCGCTTTACTGCTGACGCTACTGTGCGCTGTCTCCGGTTGTCAGCAAACAAGCTATCGACTCGACACCCGGCATCGCGCCACCAACCAGGACAGCCGCGCCCGCTTTCTGATCCTGCATTACACCCGCATGGATGAGACCGGTAGCCTGCACACCCTGACCGCGGCAGAGAGTGGTGTCAGTGCCCATTATCTGGTGGGGCTCCCCCAGGCTCATCACCCGGTCACTGTGTATGCATTGGTGGCCGAAACCGCCCGCGCTTGGCATGCCGGACGCAGTGGATGGGGCGAGGAGCAGAGTCTGAATGCCGCCTCGATCGGGATCGAATTGGTCAACGAGGGACCGCTTGGCGCGCTAAATGACGACGACTGGTGCGCAGGGCAGTGGGCCCCGTGGCCGGATGCCCAGATCCGTGCGCTGGCTGAGCTGATCCAACCGCTGCTGGCGCGTCAGCAGATCCCGCCATCGCGGGTGCTGGGCCATAGCGATATTGCGCCAGGACGCAAGATTGATCCGGGTGCCCGTTTCCCTTGGCGCCAGCTGCATGACCAGTTTGGTATTGGCCGCTGGCCGGATGAAACCGCAGTGGCTGACTACCTGCGCGCGCATCCCTCGCCGCCAGATCCACAACAGCTGTTGGCCGATTTGCAACGCTTCGGTTATGCCCTTAACGGTGATGCAACATCTCGTCGCCTGATTCAAGCTTTCCAGTTACACTTCCGGCCCGCCCGGTGTGACGGACGCCCTGATGCGGAAACCATGGCCCGATTACAGATTTTGTTGCAGCAACCGTAATCTGCCGCCCATTTTTTCGTAAATACCATATGCTTGAAACAGCGAATGGTTTGGATTTGAGCGCAGTCATGCCCCAGTACAACGAACGCCAACCTGGCATGTCCTCCTGGATTTTGATGGGCACACTGTTAAGTGTCCTGCTGCCATTGTTGGTGACCCTGGCGCTGGTGAACCATTACATCTCCGAACAGGCCCGGCAAAGTATTAGCCATGCCCTGGCCCTACAGGCCGACAACTTCTCATTTGAGCTGAATAATCTGCTTAGCGAGCGGCTGGATGACCTGCAGACCGCGCTCAATGGCATGCGCTTTCCGTCACTGCCTGCCGATATCGAACAAAAGATGGGTATGGCCCCGTTGCCTGAGGGGGTCAGTCCATCGCTGGATTTTACCCGCTACAACAACCCGAGCTTTCAATGGTTGGCCTTGATCAACGCCGACGGCATCGTCGAGCTCAGTTCGCATCAGCTATTACTCAACCATCAGGTGACCCTGCGCCCGAATCGCTGGCGACATGGCGATCGGGTGATTCTGGGTCCGACACGTCAACCGGCCATCTCGGGCATCAGCACGCAGCTGCTGGAACCACCGGCCTCGCCCCAGGTCTATCTATTTGTCCCGGCTACCGCCTACGGCCCCGGATACTGGCTGATGGCCGCTTATGACTGGCAAACTGTTGAGACACTGGCGCGCCGAATCCTGCGCAGTGAACACTCTCCGCCCGGCGCCGAATTATTAATGGCCGATGCCCAGCAGCGACTGGTGCTCAGCACCGATGACAAACTGCCTGCGGGACTGCCCGCTGAAGTGCTGGATGCGACACGGGATCCGCAACAGGGGCGACCGCTCAGTTGGCCCAACTCTCTGGATACCTGGTTTACCCAGTGGCAGACCATCCATGCCCGCCCGGCCACCGAAGTACCTGCCTGGCTCATCATTGTGCGGCAACCCAATCGCTTGGCATTACAGGATCTGACGATGCTGCGCGATCGGATGATTCTGGGTGCCATGGTGACCGTGTTTGTCTTGATCCTGCTGTCGATCTGGATCGCTCGTCGACTGGCGCGCCCCCTCACCCGACTGAGCCGAGCGATTGAGAAGCCCGATCCGCAGATAGGGATCCCGATTGTCGATGACTTCTATGAAGTAAGCCTGTTGTCACGCGTCATGCAGGACATGGTGCTGCGTGATGAACAGCAGCGCCTGGCACTGGAGGAGATGAACCGCTCTCTCGAGCGCCAGGTTGAGTTGCGCACGGGCGAGTTGAACAACATCCTTGAGCATGCCACCAACGCCTTTATCAGCATCAGTGCCAAAGGACTGGTGATGCAGTGGAACCGACGCGCTGAATTACTGTTTGGCTGGCATCTGTCAGAGGTGCTTGGCAAGCCCCTGCCGGATCACCTGTTTCCAGCCCCGCAGCAGATGGATCTGCGTTATTGCCTGAACAGTCTGGCGGATGGCGCCCCCAATATCCTGCCCGGAAGCCGTCAGGAGTTCTTGCTCTCTACCCGCCATGGTCGCTTCATCCCGGTACAATGGCTCTGTTGGGTCAGCAAAGCGGGGAATAACCAGCGGTTGAACTTGATCATTGAGGATATCAGTGACCGTCACGCCCACCAGCAGGCATTGCAAGCCAGCCAGCGCCGCCTGCAAACCATCACCGATAACCTGCCGGTATTGATTGGCTATATCGACCAGCATCTGGCCTTCCGCTTCGGTAATGCCACCTACCAAAAATGGTATGGCTGGAGTCCTGCGCAGATGGAGGGCAAACATATCGAGGATCTATTCCCGCCCAAGGAGTGTGAAGTCATACTGCCGCATATTGCTGGCGCGCTGGCCGGTGAAATGCAACGTTTTGAACGCGAACATCTGGATGGAGCGCGCAAGCAGTACTTTATTTCTACCTTTGTCCCGGATTTCAACAGCGATGGCGAGGTGCTGGGCCTTTACCTGCTCACTCAGGACATCACCTCACGTAAACAACTGGAGCTGGAGCTGGAACAACAAGCACGTCAGGATCCGCTGACCAGCCTGCCCAACCGGCGCGCCCTGCTGGAGGCCTTGCCGCAAGCGATGGCGCGCGCCAATCGCCAGCAACAACCGATGGCACTGATGTTTATGGATCTGGATGGCTTTAAAGCGGTCAACGATCAATGGGGTCACGACGCTGGCGACGAGGTGCTGCGTCAATTTGCCCGGCGCATACAGCATCAGGTCAGAGAAACCGACAGTGTGTACCGACTGGCAGGGGATGAGTTCACCTTGATCGTGGAAAGTCTGCACCAACCGCAAGACGAGGCCGAGCAAATTGCCGGCAAGATTTGCGCCGCCACCACCGAGCCCTTTGACTTGGGAAAGACCCAGGCCTACCTCTCAACCAGCATCGGCATTGCGCTGTATTACCCAGGCCAGTTACGAAATGCTGACCGGTTGTTGGCCGCCGCCGACCAAGCCATGTACCAGGCCAAACACAGTGGTAAAAATGCAGTCTGCATGGCGCCATCACCGACCACCAACGCAGAGAATGATACCTCAGCAAGCTAGTGGCCGGTGGTTATCTACCGACCGGCCACCCTGTGCCATCGCTTTCACCAAGCGATGCCCCCATCAGATTTTTTTCTGTACCGAAGAGGCCGCTTGCGACACCTTCTCTCCACCCTTCTGAATATCCTTACCCAGCCCCTGCATGGTATTGCAGCCCATCATCAACACCAGCGTCAGGCTGGCCAGCAAGCGCATTGTCATGATCCATTCTCCTTTTGTTCTTGGTCAGTTCCGTGCTCCTGGCGCGTGGGACACTAGCCCAGATGTGACGTGGCACCACAGGCCCGGCACAACGACAGGCATCGCGCAGGAATTCGGATATCATCATTACAGATAAAGATGTACCTGTTTGTCACGCAAGGAGCAACCATGACCCAAGGCTGGATGAGATCCGGTTTATATTTCACCCTGTTACTCGCCACCCCGACCCTCGCCAGCCCCCGCATCGTCGGCGGCACCACAGTGAGCAGCGCCCCCGGCTGGATGGTGTCAATTCAGACCGGGACCAGCAACAGTGCCACCCATTTCTGCGGCGGCAGCCTGATTGCCAGTGACTGGGTGATGACCGCCGCCCACTGTGCCGAAGCCTACCCGATGGCGACCTTGCAACTGCATATTGGCGAGGCCACCCTCTCAACCAGTAACACCAAGGTCGGCGTCGACGAGATCGTGATCCACCCGGACTGGATCAGTACCCAGAGTCTGAATCTCACCGGCAGTGCTCGCGAACTCGCGCAGTTCGATAACGATATCGCCCTGTTACACCTGCAACAGAGCCAGAGCGCGACAGCGGTCACCTTGGCCAGTAGCAGTCAACTGGCCAGCCTGACCAGCAATCAATCGTTGGGTATTCTCGGCTGGGGCGCCATCAACAGTGCTGGCACCAACTACACCAGCCAGTTACAGCAAGCCAGCGTGCCCTATCTGGGCCGCGAATACGCCACCGCCCTGCCCCATCACCTGTTTGCCGGTGGCAGTGAGGGAACGGGTATCTGCTACGGCGACAGCGGCGGCCCGCTGCGCCTCGGTGATGTGCAGTACGGGCTGACCAGCCTGTTGCTCGGCTCAGCCAGCGGGCTCCTGTGTGGCAGCAGCAGTGTGGTGGGAGGGTTCACCGCAGTCAGCGACTATCAAAGCTGGTTACAGTCGGTCACTCAGGGGTTGAGCTACACCAACCTGCAGCGGCTGGACTTGACGAATAGCAGCAGTGGCACTGCCCACTTTGTGGTGCGCAACCAGAGCAGCCTCACCTGGCAAATCAGCCTGCTGGATAGCGGCACAGACCTCACCGATGGTTGTCATGGGCTCAGCCTGGCACAGGGTGATAGTTGTTCGATTGATATCGCCGTCAACGCCCAGGCTGGCGCCGGTACGGTATTGCGTAGCGTCGAGTTCAGTGCCGCAGCAAGTGATGGCAGCAGCCAGCAGGGCACCCTGCAGCTTTACACCACCATGCCGGAGTCCAACTCAGGTTCTGACACCACCAGCAGTAGCGGAGGTGGCGGCAGCGTTGGGCCCTATGCCCTGCTTCTCGGTCTCGCGGCCAGTCTGCTCCGTCGCGCCCGCCGCGGGCGGGGCGCATAAACATATCGCCCTGCGACCAGCGCAGGGCGATATCACCACTTATCTCACACTCTCGGCCCGGGCTCACGACGCCGACACCCGCTCAGCCTGCCAAGCTAACCGGCTAACGGCCGTCAGGCGCTGGTGCTGACCAGCGATCCCTTGCCCGGCGCCTGATCCGGCATTTTGCTGGAGAAACTGGTCAGGAAATCGCTCAGTGTCACCTTGCTGTCCGAGGCACCCAGCGAGCTGAGCAGGGAGCTGAACTTGCTCTGCAAGTCCGACACACTACTGCTGGATGAGCTGCTGGTCGATGTAGCGCTGGCCGTCGAGGTCGACGAGCTACTGTCGGTATCACCATCGCTGTCGCTATCACTGCTGCTGCTCGACAATTGTGACAGCAGGCTCTGCAGATCCAACTTCATCGGATTGCCTGAGCTGGCATAACCGTCGCTGCTGCTATCACTATTGCTGCTGCTATTGCTATCGCTGTGCTTCTTGCCCGCGCCCTGCTGGTGCAGGGTCTCCATCAGACTTTGCACAAAGGATTGCATCGCCGACTGGGCATCGGTCGAGCTGGTCGAACTGGTGGAGGTGCTGTCCGAGCTGCTGTCGCTGGTGGTGCTGGTACCGCTGCTCGAGGACGAGCTGCTGCCGGTCAGGCTGTCGGTCGAGATCCCCAAGCTGGACAGGGCACTCATCAGATCCGACATCATCGGATTATTACCATCGCTCGGTGGTGGCGGAGGCGGGTTGCCGCCGCCCTGAACCTGGCTACCCTGCTGGCTGGACGTGCTCTGGGTTTTTTGCAGATACGAAAGGTAAGTACCTGAACTATCAATGCTTAAAGACATGCTGTTCTCCTGATTGCGTTGCTGACATGGTTCCGACGCGTTTTAAAATCGTGGTTATGTCTGCCGGTTCCGTTCCGCCTTGCTGGGCTACACCTTGGTTATCAGCAATTTGTTAGCCAAACTTTACGAAGAAAAACAATAAGATAGTAAAAGTTGCGTTAAGCTGCGTTAAGTAAAGTTAAGCACACCTTGATGGGCGAACGCTTATTCACGTCAGCGCGACGGCAAGGGCTCATATCAGTGTAGAAACGCGGAGGAGAAGAGAGAAATTGCTACCTGGCGGCAGCCGGGCGGCAAAGGTTGCCGCCGATGATCAGCCGCCGGCGGTTCCGCACCGGGAAACCGGGCCGGCGGCGTCAAGGTGTTGTCTGCATGCAGACGACTATTTGTCTTCGTGCAGGCCGCACTCGCGTTTGAGGCCGAAGAAGCGGGTCTGCTCCTCGCTCATGCCAGGCTCCCACTTGGTGGTGGTGTGGGTATCACCCACCGATAAATAGCCCTGTTCCCACAGCGGATGGTACGGCAGATCATGCTCCTTGAAGTAATAGAACACGTCCTTGTTGCTCCAGTCGATCACCGGCAGGAACTTGAAGCGGCCACGCTGGATGGCCAGTACCGGCAACTCGCCGCGGCTGCCCGACTGCTCGCGGCGCAACCCGGAGAACCAGGTCTGCGCCTTTAAGTCGTCCAGCGCGCGCGCCATCGGCTCGACCTTGTTCAGCTGGTTGTAGCGCTCGATGCCTTCGACCCCCTGCTCCCACAACTTGCCGTAGCGCGCCTCCTGCCAGACCGGCGACAGCGGCGCACGGTAGACCTTAAGATTGAGCTGCAACCGCTCGGTCAGTTGATCGATAAACTGGTAGGTCTCCGGGAACAGATAGCCGGTATCGGTCAGGATCACCGGGATATCGGCACGCTGGCGGCTAACCAGATGTAGCATCAGCGCCGCCTGAATGCCAAAGCTCGACGACAGCACAAACTCGCCCGGCAGATGCTCGAGGGCCCAGGCGACTCGCGCTGCGGCATCGAGTTGCTCCAGCGCCGCGTTCAGCGGCGCCAGGGCGGCCGTCTGCGCCTCGCGCGAGAGCGCCAGCAGGGCCGGCAAATCCGGCCGCGTGGTCAGGATATCAGTCATGGAAATCCCTCGCCGAATCCACCACCGGACGCACGATACCGGCACGGATCACATAGTCACCAAAGGCTTCACCGGCTTCGCGCTCGGCCGCCCAACGGCCAATCAGGCCATCCAGCTCGTCGAGAATCGCCGCGTCGGTGATGTTCTCGCGGAACAGGCGCGGGATGCGGGTCCCGGCGCGGTTACCGCCCAGATAGAGGTTGTAACGCCCCGGCGCCTTACCGACCAGGCCGACTTCGGCCAGCATGCTACGGCCACAGCCGTTCGGGCAGCCGGTAACACGGAAGATGATGCTGTCATGCGGGATACCGTGCTTGGCCAGCACCCCTTCGAGTTGGGTAACATATCCCGGCAGGAAGCGCTCGGCTTCGGCCATTGCCAGCGGGCAGGTCGGCAACGCCACACAGGCCATCGAGTTCAACCGCAGCGGGGAGACGCTCTCCAGCAGGCCATGTTGCTGCGCCAATGCCTCGATCTGCGCCTTCTGCGCCGCCGGGACGCCGGCAATGATCAGGTTCTGGTTGGCGGTCATGCGGAAATCGCCCTGATGCACCTTGGCAATCTCAGCGAGGCCGGTCTTCAACGGTTTGCCGGGGAAATCCAGAATACGACCATTCTCGATAAACAGCGTCAGGTGATGCTTGCCATCAATGCCCTCAACCCAGCCAAAACGGTCACCACGCCCGGTAAAGGCATAATCACGGCTCGGCTGGAACTGTACGCCAGCACGCTTTTCCACTTCGGCCTTGAACGCCTCGACGCCGACGCGCTCCAGCGTGTACTTGGTCTTGGCATTCTTGCGATCGGTGCGATTACCCCAGTCGCGCTGGGTGGTGACCACCGCCTCGGCAATTGCCAGCGTATGTTCCTTGGGGATAAACCCGAAATCATCCGCCTTGCGCGGGAAGGTGCCCTTCTCGCCATGGGTCATCGCCAGGCCGCCACCGACCAGCACGTTAAAGCCGACCAGCTTGCCGTTGTCGGCAATCGCCACGAAGTTCAGATCGTTGGCATGCACATCGACATCGTT
>JAYROM010000026.1:0-21274 GCA_041911695.1 Aeromonadaceae bacterium | reverse complement strand
GCCGCACCACGGAAATCCATGCTCACCTGACGTTTGGCTTCGGTGACCCAGGCATTGCCAGGACCAAAGATCTTGTCGACTTTGCTCACGGTGTCGGTGCCATAGGCCATGGCGGCAATCGCCTGCGCGCCACCCATGATATAAATCTCGCTGACACCACACAGCGCGGCGGCGTAGACGATTTCATCCGCCACCGGCGGCGGAGAACACAGCACCACCTTGCGGCAACCGGCGATGCGTGCTGGAACCGCCAGCATGAGTACGGTACTGACCAGTGGTGCGCTGCCGCCCGGCACATACAGGCCGACACGGCCGATGGCATGGGTGTGCAGTTCGCAGCGCACACCGGCTTGGGTATCCATCACCAGCGGTTGTGGCAACTGCGCCTGATGGAAACGGGCAATATTGTCATAGGCGTGCTCGATCGCCGCTTTCATCGCCGGCGTGACGCGCGCGCAGGCGGCATCAATTTTGGCCTGATCCAGACGGATATTGCCGTCCGCGACCTTGTCAAAGGCGGCGGTGTACTCCTTGAGGGCCTTGTCACCATCGCGGCGGATGCGAGCAATGATGTCGCTGACGGTGCTGGTGATATCGTCAGCCCCCTTCATGGCAGGACGGGTCAGCAACTGACGGCGTTCCGTGTCGTTGAGTTCGTTCCAGTCTACGGTGCGCATGGGTTACTCCATCATCTTTTCGATCGGCAGTACCAGAATCGAGCTGGCACCCAGGGCCTTGAGCTTTTCCATGGTTTCCCAGAACAGGGATTCGGTGGAGACAACGTGCATGGCAACGTGGTTGGTGTCACCGGCCAGATCCATGATGGTCGGGTTCTCGGCGCCCGGCAGCAGGGCACTGATCTCTTTGAGCTTGGCTTTCGGCGCGTGCAGCATGATGTACTTGCTTTCACGGGCTTGCAGCATGCCTTGCAGGCGCGGCATCAGCTTGTCGATGATCGCCTGCTTGGCCGGATCCAGGGTTTCGGTGCTGCGGATCAGGGTCGCCTTGGAGCGGTAGATGACTTCCACCTCCTTCAGACCGTTGGCTTCCAGCGTGGCGCCGGAGCTCACCAGATCACAGATGGCATCGGCCAGGCCGGCACGCGGGGCGACTTCGACCGAACCGGTGAGCAGCACTGGGCGGAACTGGACGCCCTGTTCGGCCAGATAGCGCTTGAGCAGGTTCGGGTAGGTGGTGGCGATACGGGCACCATTCAGGCTCTGCGCACCGTCCCATACCTGTTCACGCGGGATGGCCAGCGACAGACGGCATCCACCGTAGTCCAAGCGTTGCAGGATTTCGAAATCGACGCCTTCACCGGCGGCCTTGCGTGCCAGCATGGTCTCTTCAAGCACGTTCTCGCCAACAATCCCCAGATCCACCACGCCATCCATCACCAGACCTGGGATATCGTCATCACGTACACGCAGGATGTCGATCGGCATATTTTCAACGTGGGCGATCAGGCGGTCTTCACGCAGGTTAATCTTGAGGCCGCAGCTCTTGAGCAAGGCTTGGGAGTCCTGGCTCAGACGACCGGACTTTTGCATGGCGATACGTAGACGTTTGGTTTCCATTAATACATTCCTTTTTAAAACAAAAAACCCTCGGAAGTGGTGATCTTCCGAGGGTTTGCAACTGGCTGGTCGCTGTTGGAAGGTCACCGTTCAGTGTCTTCCAGCAGTCACCCTCCTGAAAGACTATTCGGGATGATGGTGGTGATGGTGATGAATAGTGTTCAGGGTAAGGGTCATGATGGCGATCAGTCTTCCATGTCAGTAAGTGCATCCAACATACCCTGCCGCGAGAAAATTGCAAGCCTGCTGACAGCGTTGCTGACGATGGGCTATCGACGAATTGATTGGCGCATCTGAATCTAACAGAACAATATTTCAAATTAATAGCCTGAACATGAGGGAGATAAGGCTATTGGCTGCACATTTAGCATTTTAATTAGATTGTTGTCTTGGGCGCTTCGGCCGATGACATGGATTGCCCGGCTTCTAAAGCGTGCCACCATGGCCTCAGGCCTCGCCATTGATTGGGTGGTTAAAGGCAGTTGGCACGGGGAAGGGCAGTGCCGCCACTCGGGTACAATGGCGGCCGGCATGCTTGGCCTGGTACAAGGCACTGTCCGCGCGATGAATCAGCTCTCGCGGGCTTTCCATCGGCAGCGCGCTGGCGATCCCGATACTCAAGCTGATAGACAGGCTCTCCCCACAGGCAACATTGAGCTGCTCTGCCAATGCCACCGCCTCATGCTCGGTCTGCCCTGGTAGCGAGACCAAAAACTCGTCGCCGCCATAGCGACCGCATAGCGCGCTGGCAGGAAAATGGCTCTGCAGCAAGCTGGCCAGGCGCTGCAGGATCTGGTCGCCCGCATGGTGGCCGGCACTGTCGTTAATCTGTTTAAAAAAATCGATATCAAACAGCAACACCGAACAGGGGGTAAAAGGACGCGCCTGAGTGGGACTCAATAACTGCGACAAGCGTTGCAGGATGGCGCGACGGTTCAACAGGCCCGTCAGGTCGTCCCGCTCAGCCTGGTCACGTAACTGTCCAATCAGCTGTTGTCGCTCACTGATATCATGCAGCATGATGACCTGGCCGGTGACCTTGCTGTGTGGAAATTGCAGGAAATGGCAATTACATTCGTAATGACAGCCATTTATATGCAGCTCCTTGCCTGGGTTACCATTTCGCAGGGCGGCTGGCAGATACATCAGACTTGCCAGCTTTTGTCCTACGTGGAGATAACTCAATGCCGGGAACATCATGCGAGCCCGCTGGTTGAAATCAATCAATCGATCCTGGCTATCCGTGACCAGCACCACATCCTGCAAACAATCAAAGATCTGCTCCCGGGCAATGGGTACCAATTCGGTCAGGCGGTAGCGGAACATGGCCACTGCCAGCAGCATCAAGGTCAGGATCAAGCCAAACGGCGACAGATCCAGCCCCCATGGGGTGAGTTGGCATAAAAACAACATAAAGCAGACCCAGGGGATCAGGATGGCAACGGTTAACAGCAACGCCTGTGGCCGATAAAACGAGGGGGCGAATTTCCAGTGCCGCCAAGCAGCATAACCACTGAAAATGGCCGCCAGATTGACGTAACTGGCATGCAGATAGTACCAAGGACCGATAGTGACCTCGCTAATGCTGATGCCATGAATTCGCTGGAAGGTGATCAGGCTGAAATTAAGATGGTGCCAATCGTTACTGAGGTGAATGGTCAGGGTGATCAGAGAGAGACCCAGCAGCGAGAAAGTCTGCATCGGGCTGGGCGCGGATTGGCGACAAAAGCAGATCACCAGTAACAACAGAAAAGCCGGCAGAAACGAGATAAAGATAAATTGGGCATCGATCCAGAACTTGATACGCCCCAAGTCGAGGCTCGCCAACTCCATACTATAGCTGGCGCAATAGCCGGCTATGGAGACAGCAAGGCATCCAAACCAGAAGGGTAACGGATGTGCTGCTTGATGAAAGGCCTTTCTTGCCAGACATAGACTGGCAAAAGCCGATATCAACAACACACCGCTAAGCGGTGTGACGTCGTATGAGGGCATAATATGTATCTTCCGTGCGTTTTTATATTGTTTGCAGCGTCGAATCCGGTCTGATGCCAGATTTTCGATAGTTTATGTTTTCACTTTGCATGCCTGATTCCCGCTATCAATTAATTTTCTGGCAAACCAAGATCCGGCTCAAGTTTTCTGTAAAGATTTCGATAAGAAGGGAAAGGGAGGAGATGTCATGGCCAATCAAGACTTGCTCTATAGCGTCCTGCCTCGACCACCCGTGGCGCCGGGTAGCGGTGAGTTCAGCCGTGAGGTCAGCCATATCATCAAAGAGCCGAAAGTAAAAAAGTCGGACGTACATCCTGATCCTGAATCTCATCAGCAGCATCAGCGAGCCGCACAGCCTGCGCCACCGACGACCGAGCCCTCGACCGATGAGGAGCATGCCCCCGATGAGGAGGGGGCGCGCATCGATCTGTACATCTGACTCGGCACGGAGATCGACCCAGCGCGTTTTTTCCCTATAATTGTCACCTTCGTGATCGGGCGCCGCTGGCGCAGGAAACGCAGGCGTGCCGGATTTAACCACTTCATTGAATGTCGCAGACTGTTTTGCCGAGAATGGCGTCTTGTCACAACGACTGGACGGGTTTGCGCCGCGCAGCGCGCAGCGTCAGATGGCGGAGGCGGTCGAGCAGGCTATTCGTGAGCATGGCCGTTTGCTGGTCGAGGCGGGTACCGGTACGGGTAAAACCTACGCCTATCTGGTGCCGGCTTTACTCAGTCAGCGACAGGTTATCATCAGTACCGGTTCCAAGGCCCTGCAAGAGCAGTTATTCAATCGTGATCTACCGGCGCTGCTTGGCCCATTAGGGTACACCGGTCAATTGGCGCTACTCAAAGGCCGCGCTAACTACCTTTGCCTCTACCGGTTGGATCAACTGGTGGCCACTGCGTCGACACAAGAGGCAGAGGTCCTTGCCGATTTGATGCGGGTCAAGACCTTCTCGCTCTCCTCCGCATCAGGCGATATTGCCGAGATTGACGGTTTGGCTGAGCAGGCGCCAATCCTGCCTTATGTCACCAGTACCAATGACAACTGTCCGGGACGCGACTGCCCGAACTACGAGGCGTGTTATTTAGTCCGTGCCCGACGCAAAGCGCAGGAGGCGCGGGTGGTGGTGATTAACCATCATTTGTTCTTTGCTGATCTGGTGGTCAAGGACACCGGCTTTGCCGAGTTGTTGCCAGAGGGTGAGGTCTACGTATTTGATGAAGCCCACCAGCTTCCTGATATTGCCAGCGGCTATTTTGGCGAGAGCTTGTCGACCCGGCAGTTACTGGATTTAACGGCAGAGATCGAGGCGGGACAGCGCACCGAAGCGGCAGATATGTTGCAATTGCGCCGCGCCGCCGAGGCGCTGACCTTAGCCTGTCGCGAGTTCCGGCTGGCATTTTCGCTCGAGCCCGGGCGCGGCAACTTGCGAGATCAGGCCGGGGATATGGCCTTTGATCGCAGCTTGCAGCGCCTGCAGGATAGCCTGCGCCTCTGTTATGACGTATTGAAACTGGCTCTGGGGCGCGGTGAGCGGCTGGACCGAGCCTTCGAGCGGATTGTCGGTTATCAGGCAGCGTTAAGCCGGTTAGCCGATACCCAGGCCACCGGCAACGCCTACTGGTACGAGACCACCCGACTGTATGTGACCTTGCATCGCACGCCGTTGACCATCGCCGAGCGCTTCGGCGCCGAGGTGTTGCGGCCAGGTTGTAGCTGGATTTTCACCTCGGCCACGCTAACCGTCGACCATGCCTTTCACCATTTTGCCCAGCGTTTGGGCATCACTGAAGCGCGCGAGTTGTTGCTGGAAAGCCCGTTCGATTATGATCACCAGTCACTGCTGTGGTTACCGCGACAACTACCGGATACCTCGGATCCGCAACGCGCCGCCAAATTGGCGATGCAACTGGTGCCGATGCTTAATCAGGTGCCAGGCGGTATTTTCTTTCTGTGTACTAGCCATGCCAGCCTGCGTCAGGTGGCCGAAGTGCTGGGTCGCGAGCTTGGCCGGCGCATCCTGGTGCAGGGCAAGGACAGCAAGCAGCGTCTGCTGGCTGACTTTGTTCAGCATGGCCGCGCTGTGCTGGTGGCCACCGCCTCGTTCTGGGAGGGGGTCGATGTGCGCGGTGATGCGCTCAGTTGCGTGATCATCGACAAACTGCCGTTTACCGCACCCGATGAGCCTTTGCTCAAGGCTCGCATTGAAGATTGTCGGTTGCGGGGCGGTGATCCATTCAGCGAACTGCAGTTGCCGGAGGCGGTGATTACGCTGAAACAGGGTGTTGGCCGCTTGATTCGCGACGTACAGGATCGCGGCATTTTGATTTTGTGTGATCCGCGACTGGTCAATCGCCCCTACGGCGCCATTTTCTTGCACAGCCTGCCGCCTATTCCGCGTACGCGGCAGCCTGAACGACTAACGGCCTTCTGGGCCAGACATGATGACCTGCGTGCCGCTTCAGGTGAGGTGGACACAGAACATGACGACGAGGCAGATTTCAGCCTCGCCCAACAAGAGATATCACAACGATGAAAACCATTCTGGCCATCGATACGGCCACCGAAGCCTGCTCTGCTGCGCTGATGCATCAAGGCACTTTGCATTCCCGATATGAAGTGGCGCCGCAAGCCCATACCCGACTGATTCTACCAATGTGTCAGCAATTATTGGACGAGGCGGGGATCACCCTCGCGGATCTGGATGTCATCGCATTTGGTCGTGGTCCGGGCTCCTTTACCGGTGTCCGTATCGGCATCGGTATAGCGCAAGGGTTGGCACTCGGTACTGGTGTGCCATTGGTCCCGGTGTCGGATCTGGCGATGTTGGCAGCTGGCGCGTATCAGCGTCTGGCCACGCCGCTTTTGGCCACGGCGGTTGATGCACGAATGGGCGAAGTCTACTTTGCCGTCTGGCACTATCAGGATGGGGTGATCACCCCTTTATGTGACGAGGCCGTCATGTCCCCAGAGGCGGCCGTGGCGCAGTGGCAGACGCTGTGTGCGCAGTATGGTGAGGCGGATTGGGGATTTGCCGGCACTGGTTTTACTGCCTACGAAGCTCTACAGACATTACACCCGGCAGCCCTGCGCGATAGTGTGAACTTGCCAGAGGCGTCGTTGATACCTGAATTGCTGGCCAGTGATCCCGCGCGTTGGGTGGCGGTCCCGGCAGAGGAGGCGACGCCGGTCTATTTGCGTGACAAGGTCACTTGGAAAAAACTACCAGGTCGCGAATAATATATAGGAGACAGCTGTTAGGGTCGGCTTGTCGTGGGTTGACGCATCCATCAGGGATGAGGGGTAGCAGATATGGCATTTGCCACCAGCGGAATCACTATATCGAGTGGCATGGGGAGCACCACAGCGCCCCATATTGTGCTGCCTGCCGATCCGACCCAACAGGAAAGCTCAGGTCAAAATGCAAGCAGTCGTGCTGCCAGCACCAGCGCGCAGACAGGTCAGGGGATTATCATGGCGGAGGGGGCGGATGAAGCGGCCAGTCGCCTCTCTTATGATCGTCCGAGTGGTCAGCAAAATCGTGCTATTTCTGCCTATCAATCGGTGGCCTGGCAACAGCGTCGTGAAGCCGTTCAACAGATGGTGAATGTGGATCTCTATGCCTAACAGGGTGTCGTCTTGCTGTGCCAGCCTATTGCTGGCTTTGATGTTGTCGGCCTGTAGTGCTGGCCCGCCAGGGCTGGGTTATGAACCTGAATCGGCGCTGATAGCGTTTGATCAGGTTCGTCAGACGCCGAATGCCTTTAAGGGGTTTCCTGTTCGTTGGAGTGGTCAGATCGTCCAGACCCGCGTATTGGCGACGGGCACGGAGATCGAAGTGGTTGAGTTGGCTTTGCGCGGTGATGGTGTCCCGGCACAACAGGAGCAAAGCCAGGGGCGTTTTATTATCCAGGTTGAAGGGCTACTTGATCCGCAGCTGTATGCACAGGGGCGGACCATTACCGCAGTGGGGACCTATCAGGGAATGCGTGCCGGCAAAATTGGCGAACAGGCCTACAGCTTCGCGGTGCTCAAAGCCGACCGACACCGTTTGTGGCCCAAGGTGCGCGATGTGGAGGTGCGCTATGTGCGCGATCCCTTCGCCGACTTTGATTTGATGATCCCTCCTCGCCAGTTCCGACCTTAATGCATCCCCTACAGCCCGCCCGTTGCGGGCTGTACGTATAGCGCTGATTAAAAAATGCGCTAGCACATATTCCTATTGATGCAAGTGTTTTTAACGTGCATTTAACGTTTGAATCACAATTCGAGAAAACACTCACAATATATACACGTTTTATAGCCTATAGTCATAACGCCAACGGGGAGCATCGCGCTTTCCTCTAATCCGAACATGCGACAGCAGTAAGGAAGCGATTATGTCTGCAGTCATTTCACCTCAACACTGGGCGTTCGCCGTCTATTTCATCGTTGGGATCAGCATCTGTCTGGTGATGATCGGTCTCGCAGCCCTGTTGGGCGGCCGTGCTTGGGGTCGCGCCAAGAACAAACCCTTCGAGTCAGGGGTTGATTCGGTTGGCTCTGCCCGTCTGCGTTTCTCCGCCAAGTTTTATCTGGTCGCCATGTTCTTCGTCATCTTTGACGTCGAAGCCCTCTATCTGTTTGCCTGGTCGGTCTCGGTTCGTGAGAGCGGTTGGGTTGGCTTTGCCGAAGCGGCGTTTTTTATCATGCTGTTGCTGGTGGGGCTGATTTATCTGTGGCGCATCGGTGCGCTGGATTGGACGCCTGCGCGTTCTACCCGACAACTCCGTCACCATGACGATCAGTCGCCTTCTGCGTGAGGTCCATTGATGAAGTACTCATTTACCCGTGTTACGCCGGATACCGAGAACACCCGCTATCCGCTGGAGCAACCGAAGACGGTTGAGGATCCGCTGCTACAAGATAGTGGACGCGGCATTTTGATCGGCAAAGTGGAGGAGGTGCTCCATAACGCCGTCAACTGGGGACGCAAGAACTCGCTGTGGCCCTATAACTTCGGGATCTCCTGCTGCTATGTGGAGATGACCACTGCCTTTACCTCGCCGCATGACGTCGCTCGTTTCGGGGCGGAAGTTATCCGTGCTTCACCGCGCCAGGCCGATTTCATGGTGATCGCCGGGACGCCGTTCATCAAGATGGCGCCGGTCATCCAGCGTCTCTATGAACAGTTACTTGAACCCAAGTGGGTCATTTCGATGGGCGCTTGTGCCAACTCTGGTGGCATGTACGACATCTACTCCGTGGTGCAGGGCGTGGACAAGTTCCTGCCGGTCGATGTCTATATTCCCGGTTGTCCGCCGCGCCCAGAAGCCTTTTTGCAAGCGTTGTTATTGTTGCAGGACTCCATCGGCAAGGAGCGCCGCCCCTTGTCTTGGGTGGTCGGTGATCAGGGCGTCTACCGTCCGCAAATGGAAGCTGAGCGCGAACGCAAGCGTGGTGAACGTATCGCTGTCACTAACCTGCGCTCGCCGGACGAGATCTAGGAATCAGCCATGAAGTTGACGAACGAGTTTCCAGTCAATGCCACCATGCAGCAATGGCAACCGGCCGACCATCAGCACAGTGAAGTGGTGGTCGAATTAATCTCCCGCTTCGGCGAACAGGCTTTTTTTATCCAGAACACCCGTACCGGGATGCCGGTATTGTGGATCGGTCGTGACATTCTGCTGGATGTGCTGAAGTTTTTGCGTCGGGTACCGCGCCCGTACGTGATGCTGTTTGACATGCACGGCGTGGACGAGCGGCTGCGCACCCATCGCGAAGGGCTGCCGGCTTCCGAATTCACCGTCTATTACCATCTGTTGTCGATCGACCGGAACAGCGACATCATGCTCAAGGTGGCGCTGACCGAATCAGACCTGCAGCTGCCATCCATCACCGAGATCTACCCCAATGCCAACTGGTATGAGCGGGAAATCTGGGACATGTTCGGCATCCGTTTTAACGGCCATCCGCACCTGAGTCGCATCCTGCTGCCGCGAACCTGGCAAGGCCATCCGCTGCGCAAAGATTACCCGGCACGCGCCACCGAATTTGACCCGTTTATGCTGGATACCGCGCGACAGGATATGGAGCAGGAGTCGCTCTGCTTCCGTCCTGAAGAGTGGGGCATGCAACGCGGTAACGAGAATGAGGACTACATGTTCCTCAACCTCGGCCCGAACCATCCGTCGGCCCATGGCGCTTTCCGTCTGGTGCTGCAACTCGACGGTGAAGAGGTGCGTGATTGCGTACCGGATATCGGTTATCACCACCGTGGCGCGGAGAAGATGGGTGAGCGCCAGTCTTGGCACAGTTACATCCCGTTTACTGACCGTATCGAATATCTGGGCGGCGTGCTCAATAACCTACCGTACCTGCTGGCGGTGGAAAAGCTGGCCGGCATCGAGTTACCACCGCGCGTCAACTATATCCGCGTCATGCTCTCCGAGCTGTTCCGCATCAACAGCCATCTGCTGTTCCTCGGCACCTATATCCAGGACGTTGGCGCAATGACGCCGGTGTTCTATGCGTTTACCGACCGGCAGAAGATCTACAACATCATCGAGGCGATCACCGGGGCGCGTATGCACCCGGCTTGGTTCCGCATCGGCGGTGTGGCGCATGATCTGCCGCAGGGCTGGCAGAAGCTGATCAAGGACAACCTGCTCGACTGGTTGCCGCTGCGCCTGAACGACTACGTCAAAGCTGCAATGCGCAACAGCATCCTGATGGGCCGTACCATCGGCGTTGCCTCCTACACCACCGAAGAGGCGTTGCGTTGGGGGGTCACCGGGGCCGGCTTGCGTGCCACCGGGCTCAATTTCGACCTGCGCAAGTGGCGCCCTTACTCGGGTTACGAGCAGTTCGACTTCGACGTACCGGTCGGGACCAACGGTGATGCCTATGACCGAGCCATGGTACGTATCGAGGAGATCCGCCAGAGCATGCGCATCATTGAGCAGTGTGTGCGCAACATGCCGGCGGGGCCGTTCAAGGCGGATCATCCGCTGACCACTCCACCGCCCAAGGAGCGCACGCTGCAGCACATCGAAACGCTGATCAACCACTTCCTGCAGGTGTCGTGGGGCCCGGTTATGCCGGCCGGCGAGTCACTGCAGATGGTGGAGACCACCAAGGGGGCTACCAGTTATTACCTGACCAGTGACGGCAGCACCATGAGTTATCGCACGCGTGTCCGTACCCCGAGCTTCGCCCATCTGCAGCAGATCCCGTCGGTGATCCGCGGCAGCATGGTGTCGGATCTGATTGTGTACCTGGGCAGTATCGATTTTGTTATGTCGGATGTGGATCGCTAACTATGAGTCATGAATGTCATTGCCAGTCCGGAGCCTGTGCCAGTGAGTCCGCCAGCGCCTTCATCTTGTCGGCGGAAGAGCGGCAGGCCATCGAACACGAAATGCACCATTACGAGGATCCGCGCGCTGCGTCGATTGAAGCACTGAAAATTGTGCAGAAGGCGCGTGGTTGGGTGCCCGATGGGGCGATCCACGCGATCGCCGGTGTCCTCGGGATTCCGGCCAGCGATGTGGAGGGGGTGGCGACGTTTTACAGCCAGATCTTCCGCCAGCCAGTAGGCCGCCATGTGATCCGCCTGTGTGACAGCGTGGTTTGTTTTATCACCGGCTTCCAGTCGGTCCAGCAGGCACTGCAGGAGATCCTTGGTGTTGGCCTCGGCCAGACCACTGCCGATGGCCGGTTTACCCTGCTGCCGGTGTGCTGTCTGGGCAACTGTGACCGCGGCCCAACCCTGATGATTGACGACGATACCCATGCCTTTGGCCTGGGTGAACAGGTCACCCGTGACCAGTTGGTCACCTTGCTGGAGCAGTATCCATGATTCTGACTGCTGAAACCCATCCGCTGACCTGGCGGTTACGTGCCGACAAGGCACCGGTGTGGCTGGACGAATACCGCAGCAAGCAGGGCTATGCGGCGGTGGTCAACGCCATTGGACAACTATCGCCGGCTGAAGTCACCGGACTGGTCAAGGATGCCGGGTTGCGCGGCCGTGGTGGCGCAGGGTTTCCGACCGGGGTGAAGTGGAGCCTGGTGCCGATGGACCCGCGCTTCGACCGCAAATATCTGCTGTGTAACGCCGACGAGATGGAGCCGGGCACCTACAAGGATCGTCTGCTGATGGAGCAACTGCCGCATCAGTTGATCGAGGGGATGATCCTGGCGGCCTGGGCGATGCAGACCTACCGCGGCTATATCTTCCTGCGCGGCGAGTATGTGGTCGCGGCTGAGCGTCTGCGTCGTGCCATTGCCGAAGCCAAGGACGCCGGTCTGCTCGGCAACAATATTCTGGGCAGCGGCTTTAACTTCGATCTGGCGGTACATACCGGCGCCGGTCGTTACATCTGTGGTGAAGAGACCGCGCTGATTAACTCGCTGGAGGGTCGCCGCGCCAACCCGCGCGCCAAGCCGCCGTTTCCGGCATTGGTCGGCGCCTGGGGCAAGCCGACCTGCGTCAATAACGTCGAGACCCTTAACAACATTCCGGCCATCGTGCTCAACGGGGTGAGCTGGTACCAGGGGTTAAATCAGGGGCGCAGCAAGGATCACGGCACCAAATTGATGGGTTTCTCCGGTCGGGTGAAGAATCCCGGTCTGTGGGAGCTGCCGTTCGGCACGACTGCCCGTGAGGTGTTCGAGGATTATGCCGGCGGGATGCAGGATGGACTGACGCTGAAGGCCTGGCAACCGGGCGGTGCGGGCACCGACTTCCTGCTACCGGAGCACCTGGATCTGGTGATGGACTTTGATGCTGTCGGCAAGGCCGGTAGCCGTCTGGGAACTGCACTGGCGATGGCGGTGGATAACAAGGTCAACATGGTGGCCCTGACCCGCAATCTGGAAGAGTTCTTCGCCCGCGAATCGTGCGGCTGGTGCTCGCCGTGCCGTGATGGGCTGCCGTGGAGCGTCAAGCTGCTGCGGGCGCTCGAGCGTGGTGAGGGGGCCCCCGGTGATATCGAGGCGCTGGAGTCGCTGTGCCGCAATCTGGGACCCGGCAAAACCTTCTGTGCGCATGCGCCCGGCGCCGTCGAGCCGTTGCAAAGCGCACTGCGCTATTTCCGGAGTGAGTTCGAGGCCGGTATCCGTGCCGATGCCGGTGATAACCGTCGTCCGATTGCCGGTATTCAGCCCAATTTGCTGGAACAACGTTGGTAACCGGTCAGTGCGCTGACTGTGGAGAAGGAATCGCATCGCTATGGCCACGATTCATATTGATGGCAAAGAGTTTGAAGTGAACGGCAGTGACAACCTGCTGCAGGCGTGCCTGTCGCTGGGGCTGGATGTGCCGTATTTCTGTTGGCATCCGGCGCTGGGTAGCGTCGGCGCCTGTCGTCAGTGCGCCGTCAAACAGTACCAGAATGCGGATGACAAGCGCGGCCGCCTGGTCATGTCCTGTATGACACCTGCCAGTGACGGCACCTATATCTCAATCGACGACGAGGAGGCCAAGGCTTTCCGCAAGAGCGTCGTCGAATATCTGATGACCAACCACCCGCATGACTGCCCGGTGTGCGAAGAGGGTGGCGCCTGCCATCTGCAGGATATGACGGTGATGGCGGGTCATAATAGCCGCCGCTACCGCTTCACCAAACGCACCCACAAGAACCAGGATCTGGGGCCGTTTATCTCCCACGAGATGAACCGCTGTATCGCCTGTTATCGCTGCGTGCGTTACTACAAGGATTATGCTGACGGCCAGGATCTGGGCGTTTATGGCGCGCATGACAACGTCTACTTCGGCCGCACCGAAGATGGCACGCTGCAGAGTGAGTTCTCCGGCAATCTGGTCGAGGTATGTCCGACCGGGGTGTTCACTGACAAGACCCACTCCGCACGTTTCAACCGCAAGTGGGATATGCAGTTTGCCCCCAGTATCTGTCAGCAATGCAGTCTGGGGTGCAATATCAGCCCCGGCGAGCGTTATGGCGAACTGCGCCGTATCGAGAACCGTTTTAACGGGGCAGTAAACCACTATTTCCTGTGTGACCGGGGCCGTTTTGGTTACGGCTATGTCAACCTGCCGGATCGTCCACGCCAGACCCTGTGGCGCGAAGGGGCGGAGTTCATCTCCCTGGGTGACGAGGCCGCGCTCAATCGGGCCGCAGATCGTCTGCGGGCCAGCCGTCGCGTGATTGGCATAGGCTCGTCGCGTGCTTCGTTGGAATCCAATTTTGCGCTGCGCCAACTGGTTGGCGAAGAGAACTTTTACTCCGGCATGAACCGCCGCGAGTGGGCTTGCCACCAGCGCCTGCTGCACTGGCAGCGCCAGTCCGGTATTCCGTTGGCCACCTTACGCGAAGTAGAAGAGCATGATGCGATCCTGATTTTGGGTGAAGACATCACGCAGACCGCAGCGCGGTTGGCCTTGGCGGTGCGCCAGGCTGTCAAGGGCAAAGCCCGCGAACTGGCTGCGGCATTGAAGGTGGATCTCTGGCAGGCGGCTGCGGTGAAAACCCTTGGCCAGAACGAGCGCTATCCGCTGTTACAGACTGCGCTGGCGCCGACCCGTCTGGACGATGTCACAACATCGACCTTCTTTGGCGCGCCAGATGATCAAGCGCGCTTTGCGCTGGCGCTGGCCCATCAGATTGACGAGAACGCGCCGGCGGTGGCGGTGGTTGATGCAGCACAACAGATGCAGGTCGACAACATGGCCGCTCTGCTTAAGGTAGCGCGCAAACCCCTGATCATTGCTGGTTGTCAGGCCGGCTCACCGACCTTGCTGGATGCGGCGGCGCAAGTTGCAACGGCACTCAAGGCGAGTGGCTCGGCGGTCTCACTATTCCTGGTGGCCAGTGAGGTGAATAGTGTCGGTGCAGCGATTATCGGTGGTCAGCCGGTCGAACAGGCGCTGGCCGCGTTGCATGAATTGCCGGGTGAAACTGCGGTTATCCTGCTTGAGCAGGATCTGACCCGTCAGGTGCCGCAGACGGAGGTTGTTGCGGCATTGCAACAAGCCTCCTACGTGCTCCTGCTGGATCATCAGCGTCATGCTACTGCCGCGTTGGCGCAGCAGATCCTGCCTGCGGCGACGTTTGCCGAAGGGGATGGCACTGTGGTCAGCAGCGAAGGCCGTGCCCAGCGTTTCTTCCAGGTCTACGATCCGGCTTTCTATGACGAAAGCAATCAAGTGCGCGAAGCCTGGCGTTGGTTACATGCACTGGACGGCATGGTGCGCCATCGTCATCTGGCTTGGGGCCAATTTGATGAACTGAATCAGTGGTGTGCCGAGGCGTTCGATGAACTGGCGCCGATTGTCGATGCCGCGCCCAATGCGCGTTTCCGTATCAAGGGGATGAAGCTGGCGCGCTCGCCGCACCGCTACAGTGGACGCACCGCTCAGCGTGCCAACATTGATGTCAATGAACCGCGTAGCCCACAGGATGCTGATTCGCCGTTTGCCTTCTCAATGGAGGGGTATGCCGGTAGTCGCGAGCCATTCCAGCAAGTGCCATTTGCCTGGGCGCCGGGCTGGAACTCGCCGTCGGCCTGGAACAAATTCCAGGATGAGGTAGGTGGCCATCTGCGTGCGGGCGACCCGGGGCAGCGCCTGTTTGAAGTGCGCAGCCATGTCTCGACCCATTACAGCACCCAGATCCCGGCCCCCTGGCAGGCTGATACAGACGGCTGGCAAGTGCTCAATCTGCCGCAACTGTTTGGCAGTGAAGAGTTGTCACAGCGAGCACCGGTGATGCAAGCCCGTATGTCGCCGGCCGTTTTGGCGCTCAACCCTGCTGATGCCGCTGAATTGGGGGTTAATGCCGGGACGCTGGTGCAGTTCAGTGCGCATGGTCAGTACTGGCGCCTGCCGGTCCGGCTGATTGCCGAACTGCCGCGCCGTGTTGTGGGGTTGCCGCTAGGTCAGGCTGATCTGGGGCTGTGGTTACAACACCAGACGATCAAGGACTTGCAGGAGGCACTGTTATGATCACCTTGTCACCCTATGTGCTGGATGTCCTGATCGCTTGCGGCAAGGCGCTGCTGATCCTGGTGGTGATGATCGGTGCCGGGGCGTTTATGAGCTTTATCGAACGCCGCCTGCTCGGGCTGTGGCAAGACCGTTACGGGCCGAATCGCGTCGGCCCGGGCGGGATTTTCCAGCTGGTAGCTGACATGCTGAAGATGTTCTTCAAGGAGGACTGGATCCCGCCGTTTGCGGACCGTCGCATCTTTATTCTGGCGCCGATCATCGCGTTTACCGCATTCCTGATGGCGTTTGTGATTGTGCCCATCGCGCCGGATTGGGGTGTTGCAGATCTCAACATCGGTATCCTCTATTTCTTCGCCATTGCCGGGTTGGCGGTCTACGCCGTGCTGTTTGCCGGCTGGTCGAGCAATAACAAGTACGCGCTGTTGGGCAGTTTGCGTGCGTCGGCCCAGACCCTGAGTTATGAAGTGTTCCTCGGTTTGTCGCTGATGGGCATTGTCATTCAGACCGGGACTTTCAATCTGCGCGAGATTGTCGAAGCCCAAAGCCATATGTGGAACATCGTGCCGCAGTTTTTTGGCTTTATGACCTTCGCCTTCGCTGGCGTGGCGGTCACGCACCGCCATCCGTTCGACCAACCGGAGGCCGAGCAAGAGCTGGCGGATGGTTATCACATCGAATACGCCGGAATGAAGTGGGGGCTGTTCTTTGTCGGCGAATATATCGGCATCGTGCTGGTCTCCTCATTGCTGGTGTCGCTGTTCTTTGGTGGCTGGCATGGCCCCTGGTTGCCGCCAGTGGTCTGGTTTGCCCTGAAAACCGGCTTTTTCATGATGTTTTTCATTCTGTTGCGCGCCTCGCTGCCGCGCCCGCGTTTCGACCAGGTGATGTCATTCGGCTGGAAAGTCTGCTTGCCGCTGACCCTGTTGAACATGCTGGCGACGGCCGCTTGGGTGTTGATGACGATGTAGAGAGGCAAAAACAATGAAAATAATGGAAATCGTAACCGGTGTAGCGACACAGGTTCGCAGCCTGGCGATGGTCTTCTCGCACTCATGGCGCAAGCGCGACACCCTGAATTACCCGGAGGAGCAGGTCTACCTGGCCCCACGCTATCGTGGCCGCATCGTGCTGACGCGCGACCCGGATGGTGATGAGCGTTGCGTGGCTTGCAATCTGTGTGCGGTGGCCTGTCCAGTCGGCTGTATCTCGTTGCAGAAGGCAGAACGTGATGACGGGCGCTGGTATCCGGAATTCTTCCGCATCAACTTCTCCCGCTGCATCTTCTGCGGGCTGTGTGAGGAGGCGTGTCCTACCACCGCCATCCAGTTAACACCGGATTTTGAGATGGGTGAATATCGCCGTCAGGATCTGGTGTACGAAAAAGAGGATCTGCTGATAAGCGGCCCTGGTAAGTATCCGGATTATAACTTCTATCGGATGACGGGCATGGCGATTGCCGGCAAGGCCAAGGGGGATGCGGAAAACGAAGCGCAACCCATTGATGTCAAGAGTCTGCTGCCCTGAGGAGAGCACTATGGAATGGGCTTTTTACGTATCGGCACTGGTTGCTGTGGTCGCCACCTTGCGGGTGATCACCAATACCAATCCGATGCATGCATTGCTGAACCTGATTATTTCCCTGATTGCGGTGTCCATGATCTTCTTCTGCTTGGGCGCGTCGTTTGCCGGGGCCATGCAGGTCATCGTCTATGCGGGTGCCATCATGGTGCTGTTTGTTTTCGTGGTGATGATGCTGAACCTGGGCTCGGCGCAATCTATGGAGCGCCAGTGGCTGACACCGCGTACCTGGGCTATTCCGGCGTTGCTTGCCGCGATCCTGCTGGGGTTCTTGGCGTTTGGCATCCTCTCCTCACACGGTGGCATGGTCGATAACACCGAGGTGACGGCCAAGGCGGTCGGCATTGCGTTGTTTGGGCCGTATGTATTGGCGGTTGAACTGGCCTCCATACTGCTGCTGGCCGGTCTGGTCACTGCCTACCACCTCGGGCGCGAGGACAAGCGTGGCGACATCATCTCCACCGCATCATCGGGCCAGAGTACGCAGGGTTCATCTTCTTACGGTAAAGGAGGTAACGCATGAGCACCTTACCCATGGAGCATGGCCTGCTGGTGGCGGCCATCCTGTTCTGCTTGGGGCTTTGCGGCTTGCTGATTCGTCGTAACCTGCTGTTTATCCTGATGAGTATCGAAATCATGATGAATGCGGCGGCGCTGGCCTTTGTGGTGGCGGGTAGCCACTGGGCACAAGCAGATGGGCAGATCATGTATATCCTGGTGATCTCCCTGGCTGCGGCAGAAGCGAGTATCGGGTTGGCGTTATTGCTGTTGCTGTATCGCCGTCATCACACACTTGATGTGGATATTGTGAGCGAGATGCGCGGATGAACCTCTTATTCCTCACCATTCTGTTTCCGTTACTGAGCTCGGTGGCGTTGGCCTTCTCACTCGGCCGTTGGGGTGAACAGCGTTCAGCGGTGCTGGGTGTGGGTAGCCTGGGGCTGAGTGCCCTGGTGGCCTTGTATGCTGGGGCAGATTTTCTGGCCCATGGTACTGCAACACACTATGTCTTGCCGCTATGGGACTGGATCCACGTCGGCACCTTCCAGCCGCGGTTTGCATTGGCGCTGGATGGTCTGTCACTGACCATGCTCGGTGTCGTCACCGGGGTCGGTTTCCTGATCCATCTGTTCGCCTCTTGGTATATGCGTGGTGAAGAGGGCTACTCACGCTTCTTTGCCTACACCAACCTGTTTATTGCCAGCATGCTCTGTCTGGTACTGGCTGATGATCTGTTGTTTGTTTATCTCGGCTGGGAAGGGGTTGGCCTGTGCAGCTATCTGCTGATCGGCTTCTACTACAAGCACCCGGCCAATGTGGCGGCAGCGATGAAGGCCTTTATCGTGACCCGCGTGGGTGACGTGTTCCTGGCCATCGGTCTGTTCCTGATCTATAGCGCGCTTGGCACCTTGAACATTGCTGAGGTGCTAACCAAGGCGCCGGAGCAGCTGCAGGCCGGTAGCTCGCTGCTCAACTGGGCCTGTCTGATGTTGCTCGGTGGTGCGGTGGGTAAATCGGCGCAGTTGCCGTTGCAGACCTGGTTGGCCGATGCCATGGCCGGTCCGACGCCGGTCTCGGCGCTGATCCATGCCGCGACCATGGTGACTGCGGGGGTCTACCTGATTGCCCGTATGCACGGCCTGTTCCTGATGGCGCCGGATGTGCTGCATCTGGTGGCGGTGGTTGGGGCGGTGACCTTGGTGCTGGCCGGTTTTGCCGCGCTGGTGCAGACCGATATCAAGCGCATCCTGGCCTATTCGACCATGAGCCAAATCGGCTACATGTTCCTGGCGCTTGGTGTCGGGGCCTGGTCTGGTGCCGTGTTCCACCTGATGACGCATGCCTTCTTCAAGGCACTGCTGTTCCTGTCTGCGGGGTCAGTGATTGTCGCCTGCCACCATGAGCAGAACATTTTCAAAATGGGTGGGTTACGTCGGTCGCTACCGCTGGTCTATTTGGCCTTCTTGGTAGGGGGTGGCGCGCTGGCTGCCTTGCCGTGGGTCACTGCGGGTTTCTTCAGTAAGGATGAAATCCTGTGGCAGGTAGCCGCTGCCGGTCAGACTCACCTGTTGGTGGCGGGTCTGGTCGGTGCCTTCCTGACCTCTATTTATACCTTCCGTTTGATCTTTGTCGTGTTCCACGGCAAGCAGCATCTGACGGTGCATCCGGGTAAGGGGCTGGCGCATAACCTGCCGCTCGGGGTGTTGCTGGTGCTGTCGACCTTTATCGGTGCCTTGATCACTCCGCCGTTGGCCAGCGTACTGCCGGCCGGCCCAGGAGAGCATCTTGAGGAGGGTAAGCTCGGGCTAGAGCTGCTGTCGGCGGGGATTGCCATCAGCGGTGTGTTGCTGGCGGCCTATCTGTTCCTCGGTCGTCGCTTGCTGGTCAAACAACTGGCCAACAGTGGTCCGGGTCGTGCGCTGGGGACGTTATGGCTGAATGCTTGGGGTTTTGACTGGTTATATGAACGGGTCTGGGTACGTCCTTATTTGGCACTGACTCGGTTGTTCGGCGCCGATCCGCTGGACTGGACCATCGAAGCGATCGCCGGTCTGGTGCGTCCACTGCATAGTCTGATGTCGACCACGGTGACCGGCAAGCTGCGTTGGTACGCGGCCTCAATGGGGCTGGGGGCTGTGTTGGTCATTGGTTTCCTGCTGTTGATGTAAGGGAGAACGAACGTGACTCTACTTTTTATTCTGCTGTTGCCGTTCGTCGGGGGACTGGTGTGTTGGCAGGTCGAGCGCCTGCATCCGCGCCTACCGCGCTGGATTGCGCTGGGCACCATGGCGACCAGTTTCTTGTTGGCTTGCAAGGTATGGATGCAGGGGCAATTCTCACTGAGCCTGGATGGCGTCCCGGCTTGGGCCACTGAGGTGCAGTTTGCCTGGATCCCGCGCTTTGGTATCACCTTTCATCTGGCTGTCGATGGCCTGGCACTGTTGATGGTGCTGTTGACCGGCATGCTTGGGGTGATGGCCGTGCTCTGCTCGTGGCGGGAAATCGGCCAACGCGTTGGCTTCTTCCATCTTAACCTGCTGTGGATCTTGGGCGGGGTGATGGGCGTGTTCATGGCGCTGGATCTGTTCCTGTTCTTTTTCTTCTGGGAAATGATGCTGGTACCGATGTACTTCTTGATCGCCTTGTGGGGGCATGCGGCCTCTGACGGGCGTTCGCGAATCAATGCGGCGACCAAATTCTTTATCTATACCCAGGCCAGCGGTCTGTTGATGCTGGTGGCAATTCTGGCTCTGGTATTGGTGCATTATCAGGCCACCGGACAGTTCAGCTTTGCCTATCAGGATCTGCTGCATACACCGATGAGCAGCACCATGCAGTTCCTGATCATGCTTGGCTTCTTTATTGCTTTTGCCGTCAAGATGCCGGTGGTGCCGTTACATGGCTGGCTGCCGGATGCCCATAGTCAGGCACCAACCGCCGGTTCGGTCGACCTGGCCGGGATTCTGCTCAAAACTGCAGCCTATGGTCTGTTGCGCTTTAGTCTGCCGTTGTTCCCCGAGGCATCAGCAACCTTTGCGCCGTATGCCATGATCCTTGGTGTGATCGGGATTGTGTATGGTGCGGTGCTGGCGTTCAGCCAGACGGATATCAAACGCCTGATTGCCTACACCAGTATCTCGCATATGGGTTTTGTGCTGATCGCCATCTACTCTGCCAGTGAAGTGGCGTTGCAGGGCGCTGTAGTGCAGATGATCGCACATGGTTTGTCGGCCGCAGCGCTGTTTATCCTGTGCGGCCAGCTGTATGAGCGTCTGCACACCCGCGACTTGCGCGAAATGGGCGGACTGTGGGGGCGGATCCGTTATCTGCCCGGTGTCATGCTGTTTTTTGCTGCGGCCTCGTTGGGGCTGCCGGGCACCGGCAACTTTGTAGGTGAATTTATGATTCTGGCGGGCGCCTTTGCCGCGCATCGCGAGATTGTGGTGGTATCGACGCTCGGCTTGGTGTTGGCGTCGGTCTACTCGTTGGCCATGTTGCAGCGCGCCTGCTTTGGTCAGGGCAAACATAACACGCCGCTGCCGGGGATGGGGTATCGTGAGCTGGGCATGATGCTGTTGTTGGCGGCACTGTTGCTGGGGGTCGGTTTCTATCCGCAGCCGGTGATTGATACAGCCACCGGCACGGTGGGGGCCGTACAGTACT
>JAYROM010000025.1:0-40226 GCA_041911695.1 Aeromonadaceae bacterium | reverse complement strand
CGGCGACAATCTGCTCGCCGGCCATAATTCGCCCGCCGAGCAGGGTGCCTTTGCGCCGTTTTTCGTCCGCTACCAGCACACAGCCAGGCGTACGCACCTCGGTGTGCAGGAGCTGGCTGGCCAGCAACACATCCCCGCCCGCCTCTATTGACGCATATTGGGCAAACCGGGCCACCACCTTGCCACCGGCGCTAACCCGGCATGAGTTACCGGCCTTCTGTTTTTCCGGGTGGCCGACGATGCCCTTATCCACCACCACGTCCACCCCTGCCTCCAACGAGGCCGACTCGACCACACCGGCCACACAGATTGAGCCTTCGGCCTTGACCCGCATCCCGTCACAGACATTGCCCCGAATCGCCAGGCTGCCGGCAAAGGTGACATGGCCATAGCGTGCATTCACCTCATGGATAACCAGCACCTCATCCACCGTCATGCCGTTGCCTTTATCTTGTGGCAGCCCCTCACGGCTGGCAATCAGACAAGACTCATCCACCGGACTGATGCAGGTTCCCTCACCAGGATGCAACGTCAATCGCAGTCCATCCTTGGCGGGCAGACTCTCCCCTGATACCCGGAAACCAGGGATCCCCGGCGTCGGTGGGTGACAACGCATCAACGCATCGCCGACTGAGACGGTAAAAAATGCACCCAACTCACGCAGGTCGACGGGGGCTCGTTCATCATCGGCGCTTTGCGGGCGCAATACGCGTTCGGCCAATGTCGGCACCAATCGCTCAAAACGACTATCTTGGCCATGTTCAGGCAATCTGCCACGCGCCACGGTCGCCGAATGCAGGCTCCCGGACGCCGCACTGGCGGCCGTCTCGAGTAACTGACGGATCGCCTCCTCGTCATAGCCAGCGCAAACCCCGGACAGTCGCAACACCTGATGCAGACGCTTGACGGTGACGGCTTGCCCGCCCCAAGGAGCCGAGACTTTGGCCACTGCACTCATTCGCTCCCGGTCGACCACGACTTTGGCATCACCGTCCAGTCGGCGTGCAATGATATGCACTGACGAACTACCGGTACTCTGTGCCTGTTTAAATCCGACTGCGGCATCATGCAGCGCCTGGTCACTGGTTTTCCACGCTGACCACGGCGAGAGATCAAACAACTGGCCTAAGACCTTGGCATCGACTTTTTCTGATGTGGGGGCTGCATCCAGCAGAACAAACTCACCATCTGCTGAAAGGTAGAATGAACGGCTATTAAGTGAGCTGAAGGGCATGGCGATATCCTACGGCAAAACAGCACAAGAAGAGGATTCAAGAGAAGCCTATTTTGAGTTTTGCGGAGGATGGCTGGATTGCAAATAAACCGCAGGCAATCACGGATATAAGCCTGCGGAATGTGAGATGGATCTATGCCGGAGGTGTTCAAGCGGCAGGTGGAGACTCCAGGGGCAAGATGGCCAGCGCCCCTTCATGGTGATGGATCTGGCACTGGGGATGATCCTCTCCGACCAACAAATGAAAACCATTGATATCGACAGTGACGCCGGCATAGAGCTGCCGACAAACAATGACTTTGGCACTGGCCAGAAATGCCACCTCCTGCTGCTCAATCCGCGCCAATGCCTCGGCTATCTCAGCGAGTTGGGCTCTTTGGTGATCTCGGGTGTGCAACAAGCGGGCGGCCAATGCCTGGCGCTTATCGGAGTCGCCCATCAGCAGCAGCTTGCTGCCCGCTTCGGCCAGTTGGCGAATGATGGCCTGTGCTGCCTCTTGTTGTTCCAACAGTGCCCGACGTTCACTCTGCCAGCGCTCGGTCTCGCCTGGAATCGCCAGACGCGTCGTATTATCGGCCGCCCCCCCCAGGATCACGGCCATGATATAGCTGCCGGCCTTGATCTGCCCACCAAGCAAGGTTCCCTTGCGTCGCGCATCGTCGGCCACAATCACAGCGCCAGGTGTCTGCACCTCTGTCTGCAGTAGTTGACTGGTCAGGTGTACATCTCCGCCGGCATGAATCGCCGCATACTGGGCAAATTTGGCCACCACCTTGCCTCCTGCTCGCACCTGACAGGAGCTGCCCGCGACATGTTGGCGTGAGTGGCCGATAATCCCTTTATCCACAATCACATCCATGCCGGCATCAATGGTGGCGGAGTCTACAACCCCGGCGACGCAGATGGTGCCGCCAGCGCGTACCCGCATACCATCGCAGACATTGCCGCGAATCGAGATACTGCCAGAGAAATCGACATGACCAAATTTGGCATCGACATCCTGGATCGAGAGGATTTCATCCACCATCATGCCATGCCCGACCTGCTGCGGCAGACCATCCCGCAAGGCGATAAGACAGTTCTCATCCAGCGGGCTGACCCCGGCTCCCTCTCCCGCCTCAAACGGTAATACACTGCCATCATGTGCGGGGAGCAACTCACCCGTAATCTTGTAGCCGGGCACACCGGAGGTGGGAGGATGACGGCGCATCAGGGCGTCACCCAATGCCACGGTGGCGAAACTGCCCAACTCACGTAAATCCACAATGTCATGTGCCGCATCGGTCACCCGTGGTTGCAGCACCCGTTCCGCCAGTGTCGGAACCAATCGCTCAAACCGGCTGTCTTCACCATCCTGCGGCAGGCAACCGGCAGCCACGGTGGCAGAGCTCAGGGCACCGGCACGAGCGGTGGCCGCCTGACGCACCAGCAAGCGGATAGCCTCTTCATTGATGCCATGCACCACACCGGCCACCGACAGGGCCTGTTGAATATCCGCCACCGAGACCGGCTCGCCCCCCCAAGGGGCCGTGACATTGGCCATCGCACTCATATGATCACGATTCAGGACGATCTTGACCTCGCCGTTGATGCGACGGGCAATAATCTGTACGGAATGGCTATCGCCCTCTTTAGCCTTGTTCAGTGCCGCTGTGGCATCTTGTAACGCCTTGTCACTAACTTGCCAGGTCGGCCAGGAGGAATGGGCAAATAGAGTGCCGAGCTGCTTGGCATCGATCTTTTCGGCAAGGGGGACGATGTCCAGCAGGACAAACAGGCCATCCGAGGAGAGATAGAAATGCTCGCTGTGCAGCGTCACCGTTGGCATGCTGGTACCCCGTTAGGCGTGAGCCTTGTTAATACCAGAATGTCAGTCTCAACGGTTTGATTTCTCGCGCAAAAGCAAGAAAAAACAAGGGCCCCGCAGGGCCCTATCGGCTGATCACACCGGTATCCGGACGACACCAGGAGAATCAGGCATGCTCGCGAGCAAAGCGCTCCATGAAGGCGACCAAGGTCTTGATCCCTTCCAGCGGCATGGCGTTATAGATGCTGGCACGCATCCCGCCAACGATACGATGGCCCTTGAGCGCCATCAGACCGGCCGCCTTGGACTCAGCCAAGAAAGCCGCATCGAGTGCCGAATCTTTCAGCTGGAACGGAATGTTCATCCGCGAGCGGCAGTTCAGGGCCACGCGGTTGCTGTAGAAGTCGCTGGCATCGATGTAATCGTACAGGAACGACGCCTTTTCGAGGTTACGCGCTTCCATCGCTTCCAGGCCGCCCTGACGTTTCAACCACTTGAACACCAGACCGGCCAGGTACCAGGAGTAGGTCGGCGGGGTGTTGAACATGGAGTCGTTCTCGGCAGTGACCTTGTAATCGAAGATTGCCGGGGTATCCGGACGCGCCGAACCGAGCAGGTCATCACGTACCAGGACCACCGCCAGGCCGGACGGGCCGATATTCTTCTGTGCACCGGCATAGATGATGCCATAGCGGCTGACATCGATCGGACGCGACAGGATGGTCGATGACATGTCGGCCACCAATGGGATGCCACCGGTCTCCGGCAGATCGAACAGCTCGATCCCTTCGATGGTTTCATTCGGGCAGAAATGGACATAAGCGGCATCAGAGCGGAACTGCGGCGCATCGCGCAGGGCAAAGCCGCCGTTGTCCAGCTTGACCACCCCTTCGACACCATGCATGTCACCGAACTTCTGCCCTTCAGCCAGTGCGGCCTTGGACCAGACACCGGTGAGCAGGTAATCGGCTTTGCGGTTGGCACCACCGAGCAGGTTTTGCGGGACTGCCGCAAACTGGCCACGACCACCGCCGTGCATGAACAGCACCTTGTAGTTGTCCGGCACCTGCATCAGATCACGCAGATCCTTTTCGGCTTCGGCGGCGAGCGCCATGTACTCCTTGCCACGATGGGAGAGTTCCATCACCGAAACGCCGAGGCCATCATAGTTGATGAACTCGCGCTGGGCCTGCGCCATGACTTCTTCCGGCAGCATGGCCGGACCTGCACAAAAGTTATAGACCTTGCTCATCATCTTCTTCCGTATTTTCCAATGGCTTCCCTGGAGCCTTCGCTTTGAGCCTTTTACACCGAACCGTGATCCGGCGCAAAGGATTTCAGCAGTGACCGCAGGTCAGTCCGTCGCGCTTCCCGCGCTACAAACAAAGAGCGACCCGTATGGGTCGCCTCTTCACTTAAACTCACTCATCTGCCGTCTGGTCATCGGCCAGCGGCGCATCGGTCTCATCCAACTCGGTGATCGGGGCCTCACCCTCGGCGGCACCCTCTAGCGGCTCGGTCAGGGTATCATCCTCTTCCGGCTCGGCAATGCGCTCCAGACTGACGACCTCTTCCCCTTCCATGGTGCGGATCAAGCGCACACCGCCAGTATTACGGCCGATGATGCTGACTTCGCGGACACGGGTACGTACCAAAGTGCCGGCGTTGGTAATCAGCATGATTTCGTCGGTCTCATCCACCTGGATGGCACCGACCACCTTGCCGTTCCGATCATCGACCTTGATAGCGATGACCCCCTGGGTACCACGGCTCTTCGCTGGATACTCTTCCAGGCTGGTACGCTTGCCATAACCGTTGGCGGTCGCGGTCAGGACGCAACCCTCGCCACGCGGAATGATCAGCGATACGACACGGTCACCCGCCGCCAGCTTGATGCCACGCACCCCGGCTGCGGTACGGCCCATCGGACGGACCCCCTTGCCAGAGGTGGTCGCTTCCGCACTGTCGGCGTTGTCCGCGTTATCGCTGTCGCTCTCTTCGATCTCTTCTTCGCTGTCAACGTCGCTATCGGCATCAGTGCCACGGCTGTTGCCTTCGGCGAAACGCACCACCTTACCGGCGTCGGAGAACAACATGATGTCGTTGCTACCATCGGTGATATCCACGCCGATAAGCTCGTCGCCTTCACGCAGCGTAATGGCGCGAATACCCGAGCTCAGCGGACGGGAGAAGGCCGACAGTTCAGTCTTCTTCACCGTACCGTTGGCCGTGGCGAAGAATACGAACTTGTCGCTGTCGTAAGTCTTCACCGGCAGGATGGCGGTAATACGTTCGTTCTCGTCCAACGGCAACAAGTTAACGATCGGACGGCCACGCGCGGTACGGCTGGCTTCCGGCAGGTTGTAGACCTTGAGCCAGTACACCTTGCCCAACGTGGAGAAGCACAGGATGGTATCGTGAGTATTCGCCACCAGCATCTGCTCGACGAAGTCCTCTTCCTTCATGCGGGTCGCGGACTTGCCACGGCCACCACGACGTTGGGCTTCATAATCGGTCAGCGGCTGGTACTTCACATAGCCTTCATGGGACAGGGTGACCACCACATCTTCCGGGGTGATCAGATCTTCCATGTTGATTTCGACGCTGGCAGCCTGGATCTGGGTACGGCGGGTATCGCCATAACCGGCCTTGACCGCTTCGAGCTCTTCGCGGATGACTTCCATCAGACGCGCCGGGCTGTTCAGGATGCGCAGCAGTTCGGCGATCTGGTTGAGCAGCTCCTGGTACTCTTCCAGGATCTTCTCGTGTTCGAGGCCGGTCAGCTTCTGCAGACGCAGATCCAGAATCGCCTGGGCCTGCTGTTCGGTCAGGTAGTAGTAACCGTCGCGAATGCCATATTCCGGCTCCAGCCATTCCGGACGGGCGGCGTTATCACCGGCACGCTCCAGCATGGATGCCACGTTACCCAGCTCCCAGGCACGGGCAATCAACGCACTCTTGGCTTCGGCCGGGCTTGGCGAGCGACGGATCAGCTCGATCACCGGATCGATGTTGGCCAGCGCAATCGCCAACCCTTCCAAGATATGGGCACGATCACGCGCCTTGCGCAGTTCAAACACGGTGCGACGGGTGACCACTTCACGACGGTGGTCGATGAAGGCGGACAGGATCTCCTTCAGGTTCAGCGTCTTCGGCTGACCGTTCACCAGCGCGACCATGTTCATACCGAACACGTTCTGCATCTGGGTGTGGGCATACAGATTGTTGAGCACCACTTCGGAGACTTCGCCACGACGCAGCTCGATCACCATGCGCATGCCGTCCTTGTCGGACTCGTCGCGCAGGGCGGTAATGCCTTCGATCTTCTTGTCCTTGACCAGCTCGGCAATCTTTTCGATCAGGCGCGCTTTGTTCACCGTGTACGGCAACTCGGTGACAATGATGCTTTCCTTGCCGTTCTTCTCGTCAGTTTCGATATGGGTCTTGGCACGGACATAGATCTTGCCGCGACCAGTACGGTAAGCGTCAATGATGCCGGAGCGACCATTGATGATCCCGCCGGTCGGGAAGTCCGGACCCGGCACATACTGCATCAGTTCGTCGACGGTCAGCGCGCTGTTGTCGATGAGGCCCAAACAGGCATCGACCACTTCGGTCAGGTTGTGCGGCGGAATATTGGTGGCCATCCCCACCGCGATCCCGGACGAACCGTTGACCAGCAGGTTAGGGATCTTGGTCGGCATCACCGCCGGGATCTGCTCGGTACCGTCATAGTTCGGTACCCAATCCACGGTTTCCTTGTCCAGATCGGCCAGCAATTCGTGGGCGATCTTGTCCATACGGATTTCGGTATAACGCATTGCCGCAGCGGAGTCGCCATCGACCGAACCGAAGTTACCCTGGCCATCTACCAGCATGTAGCGCATGGAGAAATCCTGCGCCATACGGACGATGGTGTCATACACCGCGATGTCACCATGCGGGTGATATTTACCAATCACGTCCCCGACCACACGGGCCGATTTCTTGTATGGTTTGTTCCAGTCATTGCCCAGTTCGTTCATCGCGAACAGGACTCGACGGTGAACAGGTTTCAAACCATCCCGCACGTCCGGCAGTGCTCGACCCACGATGACGCTCATGGCGTAATCCAGGTAGGAGCTCTTCAACTCTTCTTCGATGTTGATTGGCGTGATTTCTCTGGCCAGCTCACTCATATAAACCCAGGTCCCTGATTCAGTCGACTTGAAAGCGTAAGGGCGGCATTCTAGCACGAAAAAGGGCAATCCCCCAGCCTTGGCAAAGGCTTGCTGTCACAAGCCGGCCTGCTGGTTATAATGAGCGCCACCTGTCATCCGCAGCTGTTGAAGGATTGCACTGCCATGAACGTCGACCCCCAGGAAATTGCCAAATTCGAAGCCCTCGCCAGCCGCTGGTGGGATCCGGAGGGCGAATTCCGCCCGTTGCACGAGCTCAACCCGTTACGTCTGGCGTGGATTGAACGCTACAGCGACGGACTGAACGGCAAGCGGGTACTGGATGTGGGCTGCGGCGGCGGCATTCTTACCGAATCGATGGCCCGCCGTGGCGCCCGCGCTACCGGACTGGATATGGGACGCGAGCCGCTGCAGGTCGCGCGTTTGCATGCACTGGAGAGCGGCATCGAGGTGGAATACCAGCAAGGCACGGTCGAGGAGCTGGCTGCCGCGCACCCGGGCGCGTTTGATGTGGTCACCTGTATGGAGATGCTGGAACACGTGCCCGACCCCGCCTCGGTGGTCCACGCCTGTGCGCGGCTGGTCCGCCCGGGTGGCCAGCTGTTTTTCTCCACCATCAACAAGACCCCGAAATCCTGGCTACTGATGATCGCTGCGGCTGAACACCTGCTGCGCATGGTGCCCAAGGGCACCCATGACCATCGCAAATTCATCCGCCCGGCCAGCCTGTGCCAGTGGGTGAGCCATGCCGACCTGTTACTGCAACACCTGAGCGGTGTGGTCTACAACCCGCTCAGTGGCCAGTTCCGCCTGTCGACCGATGCCAGCGTCAATTACATGTTGCACGCCAGTCGCCCGGAGGCCTGATGACCCGTCGCTGTTTTGATGCCGTGCTGTTCGATCTGGACGGCACCCTGCTCGATACCGCGCCCGACCTCGGTGCCGCAGTGAATCATGTGCTGACCAGCCAGGGCTATGCGCCGCTTGCCGAGCGGGTGATCCGCCAGATTGCCTCCGATGGTGCGCTCGGTCTGCTCAAAGCCGGCTTCGGTGCCGACACCCTGGCGCAGATGGATGCACAAGGATTACGCCAGGCACTGCTCGATCACTATGCCGCCCACCTGTATGACGGTACCCATCCCTATCCCGGCATGATCGACTGTATCGCCTGGCTGAATGCCGAGGGCATTCGCTGGGGAATTGTCACCAACAAGCCGGCGTTTCTCACCGAACCGTTGATGGCCCAGGTGACCGAACTGCCGGCCTGCGGCGTGATCGTGAGTGCCGATACTCTGCCGCTGCGCAAACCACACCCTGAACCGATGTGGTATGCCTGTGAACAGCTAGCGGTCGACCCGCGGCGCTGTCTATATGTCGGCGACCATATCCGCGATATCGAGGCCGGTCGGGCCGCCGGGATGCACACCGCGATAGCCGGCTGGGGCTATATTGATCCGGACGAAGTAACCACTCACTGGGGTGCCGATCAGCACTTTACCGATGTGCCCGCCCTGCTGGGCTGGCTACAGCAGCAGGTATAAAAAAACCGGCAGCGGTTTAGCCGCGACCGGTTGCTGTTTCAGGCCCGCACTGGCGGGCCTTATTGTCTGCGGGTCTACGATCAATGCAACTTGAGGCGCGGACGCAGGATACGGTTGATCTGGCCGACCAGCATCATCAGACCGGTCTTGATATAGCCATGCAGCGCGACCTGATGCATACGGTACAGCGAGATATAGACGAAGCGTGCAATACGGCCTTCTACCATCATCGAGCCGCGCATCAGGTTACCCATCAAGCTGCCGACGGTGCTGAACCGGCTCATCGACACCAGCGAGCCGTAGTCCATATAGCTGTATGGCTTCACTTCGCCACCATTCATCATTGCCAGAATGTTGGCCAGTGCGCGATCGGCCATCTGGTGTGCCGACTGGGCACGCGGCGGCACGAACTTGCCATCACCCAGCGGGCAGGCGGCGCAGTCACCGATTGCAAAAATATGGTCATCCAGCGTGGTCTGCAGCGTCGGCTTGACCATCAGCTGGTTGATACGGTTGGTCTCCAGACCACCGATCTCCTTCATGAAGTCCGGCGCCTTGATACCCGCCGCCCACACCATCAGGTTGGCTTCAATCAGCTCGCCATCCTTGGTCTTCAAGCCTTCCGGGGTCGCTTCGCTGACGAAGGTCGCGGTGCGCACATCCACCCCCAGCTGGGTCAGTTCGTGGTGCGCGGCAGAAGAGATACGCTCTGGCAGCGCCGGCAGGATGCGCGGGCCAGCTTCGACCACTGTCACCTTCAGGCTGCTGCGCGACAGGTTGCGATAGCCGTAGGCGGCCAGCTCTTCCACCGCGTTATACAGTTCAGCCGACAGCTCAACCCCGGTAGCCCCTGCACCGACGATGGCAATCTTGACCTGTTGCGCCGGGGTACAGGTGTCATCTCCCGGCTTGCAGTCACCAGCAAACTTGAGGAACTGATTCATCAGCAGACCGTGGAAGCGGAAAGCCTGATCCGGGCTATCCAAGAAGATGCAGTTGTCACGCACGCCCGGGGTACCGAAGTCGTTGGAGATCGAGCCCAGTGCCATCACCAGGTAGTCATACTCCAGCTCGCGTTCGGCCAGCACCTCTTCGCCCTTTTCACCGGTGATCGGAGCCAGCACGATACGCTTGGCATCACGGCGGATACCGGTCAAGGTGCCCAGTTGGAATTCAAAACCATGATTACGGGCATGGGACTGGTAGCTCAGTGCATCGATACCGGCATCCAGCGAGCCAGCGGCTACTTCGTGCAGCAGCGGCTTCCACAGATGGGTACGGTTACGATCTACCAGGGTGATCTGCGCCTTGCCACGCTTGCCCAGCTTACGCCCGAGTTTGGTAGCCAGCTCCAGACCGCCGGCCCCACCGCCAACAACTACAATCTTGGTCATACTTCACATCCACCAAAAAACAAAGGGAGCGACCATCGCTCCCTGAAAACAGATCCGTCATGGCCATCACGATAGCTTGAAAGCCTTGATCATCTGCAGATGCGCCGAGATGTTCTTGAACTTGTGACTCTCACGCTCGTCCCAGACAATGTTGTAATAATCTTTCAGCTCTTGTGCCGTGTTTGTATTATCCAACACTTCGTCGTTAACAGAAAGGACACAAATGCAATTACCTGCATTTTTTTTACGAAATTCAGTTACACATTTGGTCGCAATATCCACGTACTCTTCCGGACGTTCGATGCGCCCTTGCATGTTGGTTTCCGGATGGAGATTGGGGTTGAAAACAACCTGGCGAATGCCGCACAAAAAGCCGATGCGCTCGCTCCAGTAGCCACCCAGCCCCACGCCGCAGATCAACGGTTTGGGATCATCCGAGCTGGCCAGTTGCTTGTGAACTTCCTTGAGCAGATGGCTCATGTCATGGCGGGGATAAACGGTGCTGTATTGCACAAAGCGCACATCATTGTCGATGAACTGCAGTTGCATGACCTTTTCGTGATTGCCGGGGCTACTTGCGTCGAACCCGTGCAGATAGATAATCATACGTGCTCTTCCCTTGTGTTCGGGCCTGGGTATGACCATAACAGCTCCAGGGAGAAGACGCCAGAACCCCCATCACAACCACAGACGCCAACCAAAAACGCCGACACTAGCGCGGATTCAAGCTCTCCAGGTCACTCGCCAGATCATCAATCTTGTCCCGCAAGGTTTGCCGTTGGCGGTCGGTCAACGAGGCGGTTAATGCAGCAAACCATTTGACCGAACGGGCGTGTGAATCATCGATATACTGCTTGAAACGGCCATCGCCCAATTCACTGCCCTTAAGCAGGACATTAACCAGTTCGGTTTCAAATTCAGGCTTGCCACGCTGCGCCAGCATACGTTCGATCGCCTGCACCCAGCAGGTCTGGTAATCGAGCCAGGTGGCGTAATACTGCTGCTGCCACTGCGCCGACTGGGCCACCAGTGGCTGCTGTGCCGGGGTCAGATCGCCGATCCAGTTTTTCAGGTTCTTCTCCAGCTTGCGCTTGAAGCTGTTATAGACTTTGACCCCGCCCTGTTCGCGATACTCAGCGCGGTCTTTACCCAACTTGTTCCAGCGCTCCTTGGTAAAGTTTTTGACCTGGTCATCCGTCAGGGTCACCGCCACCTTATTGGCCGGCCCTTTGAGTCCATCGGCCAGTTGGCGCGACAGGCGCTCGAAGGTCTGCAGATGGTGCTCCACCTGCTGCTCGGTCAACGGCGTTTTCAGATCACTACTCAGCTCGCGCAACGCCAGCACATACTGTGGCAACTGCTCAGTGCGATGCCAACGCAGCAACCCGGCCACCTGCTGCTTGAGGACTCGCGATTGCGCACTGGTCAAATCAAAGTAATCATCCACTTTCCAGGCAATCGCCCAATCCAGCCAGTTATAAAGCAGGCGGACAGTACAGCCTCCCAGACTCAATACACAGACCAGCAAGATCAGGCCATGCCGCCAACGTTGGGTTTTCATCAACTCAGCCACTCCTGACAGCGCTGTCGTTGTTGTTGATAGAGGGTATCGTAGTGGGCCAGCCCGGTGTTCTCAGCAAAGACCCGCGCCCAAAGCAGCGCCACCACGTCGGCCACCTGAAGCATGACGTCGAGTCGTTCGCCACTACAGACGCCGCCCTTAGCCTGATAGGCCGTCAGCAACTGCAGCTGTTGCCCACCATCCAGCGCGAACGCATGACAAGCGCAGGCCAGGTCGAAGGCGGCATCCCCGGCCCCGGCATACTCCCAGTCCACCAGTTGTAATGGGGCACCGAACAGATTCAACGGGCTCACATCATTATGACAGAACACCGCCGGCGCAGGCGGTAGTGCAGCCAGCAGCTGTTGCGCGCGGGCAAACGCCTGCTTGAGCAGGCCATCACGCAAGCAAATCCGCGCCAGATAGAAGTAAAGATGGGCACTGAGATCCAGATGGCAGGATGGCACCGGCAAGGTATGGACTTGATGCAGGACGGCGGCCAGACGCTGCAGGCCGGCAGTAGTGTGCCAGTCAGCCGTCTGCTCTGCGCCCGTCACCCAGTCGGTGATCATCAGCCCGCGTTCGACATCCATAAAATGCAGGGCCGGCGCCAGACCAGCGCGGCTGGCCTGCAAATGCAGCGCCATTTCGTGACGACGTTTGATCCCGACCCGCGCAGCCATCGGTGTGCCGACGCGCAGGAAATAACGACCACTCTCCAGCTGGAGGCGGTAGCTCTGGTTGGTCATGCCGCCTATCAGCGGTATCAGTTGGCCACCACGAAAACGGGGCGGCAGGCTCGATTCAAGCATCCCAATCCTGTGAGTCAATTCAATGCCGCGCGGCAGTCAGGTGCTGCTGCCAGATCACTTCCCCATTCTGCAGGTCCAACAGGGTCATCGACAAGCGCAGTCGTGTTTGCGGTTTATCCAGATAGCCATACAGCATGTAGCGAGCCCCTGCCTGCTTGCCCAAGCGTACCAGTGCCGCCGGCGAGACATCTCCCCCTTGCTGGTATTCCAGCTGGCTACCCAGCCCTTCCACCGTGGTGTTATCCACCAAGCGATAACGACCTGACGCCAGCAGGGCGCGACGTAATACCTCATCCATCTTGCCGGTATCGACCTCATCAGTGGTCTGGTTGCGGATACCATCCACAAACAGCACTGGCTGACCGGTCAGTTTCACCTTGGCTTGCAATTGTGCGGCCGCTTGACGGGCCAACGAGGTTTCCACCGCTGAGGTTGGTTTGCTGGCATGAGCGTCAGTGACTACCCCGCCCTTCCCCTGCGCCGAGCCCTTGTGTGCGCTGGCTGTGCTACGCACCGGCGCTGACATGCCGCTGTCCAACGTGCTACACGCAGTGGTAAACAGCAGGACTAACAAGGGGAACAGGGTGAGAACACGTTGCGACATTCAGATTTCCTCCGACAACCACTGACGCGCTGTACACAGACAGCGCGCATGTCTCCTATGATACGGACCGTCAGCGCGTCAGCAAGTCAAAGCAGACCCGGACTGAACTGTACCGCACCAAGCCGAATGTCCCGGCATGGGCATCGGCTGGCGAACCACCAACCCGGTTAGTCCTTCGCCAGCAAGGGGCCTAAAGGTTCGCCCCCCAGCAAATGCATATGCAGATGGAAGACCTCCTGCCCGGCGTGGCGGTTACAATTGACGATCAGGCGATAACCGTCCTCGGCGATCCCCTCCTCTGAAGCCAGTTTGCGGGCGACGGTAAACAGGCGCCCTAACGCCAACTCGTCATCGGCTTCGACCTGGTTGACCGTCGGGATGATTTTGTTCGGCACAATCAGGATATGCGTAGCGGCCTGTGGATGAATATCGCGAAATGCAGAAACCAGTTCATCCTGGTACAGCAAGGGGGCCGGAATTTCCTGACGGATGATTTTGCTAAAAACAGTTTCTTCAGTGGTCATTTTGAATCCCGTGTCGAATGTAAACGGTTAATCATGTGGTCACTATCTCGGCCGTGACAAAACGCCCTGCCTTCATGTGTGACTCAGCTCCGTATTTGCCGGACAATTCGGTGGAAAAGTTTAATTATTTGACTGCTTTTGCAGAAGATATACAAGGTCGGTCGCTATCTTGTTGCATCCGTGTCTGGCGCAAAGACCAGAGCGGGCAGACCGACAGCAGTCACAACGGCGGGTACATAATAGATGAAAATTGATATTTCCAACCTTTCGATCCTTCACCGGGTCTACCTTGGTTTTGCGGTACTGATTGGGGTTCTGGTCGTCGGATCGGTCCTGAATTACAGTAGCCAGAACCGACTAAATGCCGCATTGACCTCGGTCACCGAAGAGGCGTCGCCCATCGTCGTCCTATCAAATCGGCTGGAAGTCAGCTTGTTGACCACCAGCAAGCGACTGACTGACGTGCTGATCGAAAAAGACCCGCAAGAGGTTGCCCGCTTGGCGACCGAACTGCAGCAATCCCGCGATGCCTTTACCACGGCGTTGCAGAATTTCGAAAACCAGGCCAAACAGCAGCCCATGCTGGAAAGCTGGCTGCCCAATCTGCGCCAATCCTCGCGACAATATCTGGATGAGACCGCCGGGCTGGACAAGCAGCGGGCTGAGCTGTTGACCCTGATGCAACAGACCAACAAGGCGAAGAGCGAATTCCAGACCTTCCTGCCGCTGTTCAAACAGGAACTCACCGGCGTGCAGGCCAAGATTGATGACAGTTATGTCAATGGTCTGTTCCGCGAAATGCAGGCCAAACAGTCGGCGATTGAGGTCTCCACCCTGGATGCCCTCAATCAGAACACCTCCGCCCCCATTCAGGCCGCGCTGGAGCGTAATCGCAAGCTGATGGAGGACTACAACAAGTCGGTCAGTGATCTGCGCACCGAGGTGCCGACGCTGGAAAATGATGTCGGTCTGTATATCAAGGGCTTTATCCAGGGCACTACCGGCGACAAGGGGCTGCTGGCTCGCTATCTGGAGCTGGTCAACCATCAGGTTGAACTGGAAAAGCGGGCTCATACCGCCAGCCAGCAAGTGATGTCCGTTCAGCAAGAGCTGGCCAAGCTGCAGAAGGTCGCCCAGGATCTGATGAACCAGAGCATCGCCAATGCCAATCGCACCTTGGTCACCAGCCGCATTCTGCTGGTGGTCGGCGTCTTACTGGCCGTTGGCTTTGCCGCTATGGTCGCCTGGGGGCTGGCGATCAGCATTCGCTCACCGTTGCACAAGTTGCTGGATGTGCTGACCGGTGTCACCCAGGGGGATATGACCCGCCGCGTAAGCTACCACAAACAGAATGAGTTCGGCCGTCTGGCCAGCCAGGTCAATGTGCTGGTCGAACAGATGGGCGATGTGCTGCAAAAGTTGGCGCTCTCTGCCAACCAGCTGAACCAGGCTGCACACGACAACCGCTCAACTGCCGAACGCTCGCGCCAGGATCTGGAATTGCAGCGAGAAGAGACCGCCAGTGTGGCCACCGCGATGACCGAAATGGAAGCCTCGGTGCGTGAGGTTGCCTCCTCGGCACACCAGACGCTGGAACAGGTCATTTCGGTGGAAAAATCGGCCGAAGTCGGTCGCTCGATCATGGCCAGCAATATTTCGACCACCCACCAACTGGCCAACAAGCTGGGAGAAACCGGTCAGGTGATCGGCGAAGTCAGCAGCATGAGCGGCAATATCGGTAACATCCTGGATGTGATCCGCAGCATTGCCGAACAGACCAACCTGCTGGCGCTTAACGCTGCAATCGAAGCCGCCCGCGCCGGGGAACATGGTCGTGGGTTTGCCGTGGTCGCAGACGAGGTGCGCACCTTGGCTCGCCGTACCAGTGATTCAACCGCTGAAATCCGCAGCATGATCGAAGGGCTGCAACAGGCCGTTCATCGTGCAGTGAAGGTGATGGACGAATGCAGCAACGAGATGGAATCGAGCGTGCAACAAGCCTCCAACGCCAATGGCGCCATGGAGGAGATCCAGGCCATCATCACGCGTATCAGCGACATGTCGAGCCAGATCGCCTCAGCAGCCGAAGAGCAACAAGCCACCAGCGCCGAAATCTCCACCAACCTCAACCGGATCTCGGATATCTCCGAATCCAATTACCATGGTATTCAGGCAGTGGCCCAAACCAGCCATCGTCTGGACGAACTGGCCGTGGAGCAGCAGGCGCTGGTACAGCGTTTCCGCCTCTCCTGAGCACCGATGCCGGTCGGCTAAACACCCTCAACAGGAAGGGAGCCTCGCGCTCCCTTCGTTTTTTCAGTCTCTTTCTCGCGCAGACATCCGCAGACCATCCGTGAGGTTTAGCCCTGTCGCTCGACCACCGCCCCCTTGCCACCCCTTCATAAGCGACCACCTGCAAACGGTGGCCAGGCAAGGTCGGTGCCAGCTGGCGAGCAATATAATCGGCCAGCAACTCGACGGTGGTATCGGTGTCGATGACCTCGCATACCGCCGGATGGATCGCCAGTTGAAATAGCCCTTGGGGCGCCTGATAACTGAACCCGAGCAACCCCGCACACTGCGCGCTGGTCGCCCGCTCACTCAAGGCCAACGTATTGACCGGGACCTGATCTTCTTCGGTACCCAGATAGATATCCTGCCAGCGGGTCGCCCACTGTTGTTCCAATTCAGCATCGCGTACCCCGTTGACCCACAGTTCAATAGTCGAACGGTGGCCGTGCGCAATCCGCTGACAATTACCATCATGTTTCTTCAAACCGTGGCTGTAGTGATAGCTGGCGCCAGTGATCACCTCCTGACGCAGGGTGATCTGTAATCCCGTCACATTGGACGGCAACACGGCCAACACTCGCTGATGAAGCCAATCGGCCAGGGTGACAGCGTTGATCTCACTGACCGGCATCAGGCAAAAGGCCTCCTGCGGCGCCTGCATATAGATCGGATGCCCCTGCTCCGGCTCAAAGTCCAGCCAGCCCCGTCCCCCCGCCAACGGGGTATAATGCACCCCGGCAGCCTGCATCGGCACCAACAGACGGTGATCCGCCTCGGCATCAATCACCGTCTTGATCTGTTTTTTGACCCGACCGAAATCGAGCAGCATGCTCATCTCATTAAGTTCGCCGTCCAACATGACATCCACCAGCCAGCTCTCCCCTACCAGGCCTCGTTGCAGGCATAACCGCGAGGCATCAATGACGGTCAGGTCGCGAACAAACATTTTCATGATAGGGCTCTCCGTAAAGGCAGTGGTGCAGCATGGTAACGTTCTGCTAACAATACCATGCGCTGGCCAATCCGCCGACCCCGTCGACAACGTGAACATTGGCCCAATAACAGCGACAGCCACGATTGCACAGATATTCAGCGAACACGCACAGCCTGCACTGCAAGTGGTTGACACTCCGCAACCTGCCCCCTAGACTCTGCTCCCGTTGCGGGTTTTACCTGCACATCCGGCGCGTAGCGCAGCCTGGTAGCGCACTGTCATGGGGTGTCAGGGGTCGGAGGTTCAAATCCTCTCGCGCCGACCAAAATTCCCCAAAAAAGCCTCGCTCAGCGAGGCTTTTTTGTTTCTGAACCCGAATGGCTGGCCACGCCATCGGCAAGGTCGCCCCCTCATCTGATCACCGCTGATTAACCTTGGCAACACCTTCTGCTAACACCCTGTCAACCTGGAAACATTCGTGTCGAGCTGGTGACTCATTTCGGTCCCATTTGTGGTTTGTTTGTGATCTGTCGCGTTTTTTCGATACAAGCGAATCCCTATCATCCCTGATACCGTTTGCAGAAAGAGGGGAACGCTATGTCATTCTTCCGACCCGCGCTGGTGACCTTGTATGAACGCAGTGGTGTGCGCGGTCGCGATGCGCGGCTGGTACATGCTCGCTATGGACAGGCCTACCCGTTACTGGTGGAACAACTGACGCAAAGTGGCTGTCGGCAACATTGTCAGGCACTGGCGGCGGTACAGATCGCCGACGACGCCTTCTTTCTGCCAGCACAAGATCCGGCATTCTACTGGTCCAGCATCCGCACCCAGCAGGATGTCGAGGATCTGGTCGATAACGTCCGCGCCGCCGGTCTGTGCAGCGTCGCGCTCTATCATCAACATTTTGCGCAAAACGTGGTGACTGGTTATATCGATGCCTATGCCCGCTTTCTGGATGAGACCCGCTACCAGGCCGAGCGCCATGGATTGAGCCTGTATACGCCCCCCTTGCTGGCACTATTTAGTCAGGAGAGCCAGGCCCTGCTGACCCGCAAGCCGATGTCGACCCTGGCACTCCTGTTCAACTGATCCGGGTGGCGGTCGGTTAACGCACCTCCTCCGGTGCCATACATTGCGCCCGCTCATAGCAGACATGGCAGCTGGGCGCCCGACAGACATAACTCCCTTCAGCACTGCACAACTGCCGATAAAAGAACTTTTTCCAGCGCAGGTTCATGCTGTTCATCAGCACCACCTCGGGAAAGCAGACGGTCATCAATTCACGTAACTGGGCACGCGAATCCAGCCCCAAGTCTTCCCATAGGTGGTTAAAGCCCATGCTGGCTGTGGCGATGATCTGCGCCATCTCGCTGGCCTCTGGCACCACATAGCGCTGTAACCAGGCCGCCAGATCATCGCGCTCTTGCTGGCGTGAGCACAGCAACTCGGCCAACAACTGCTGACGGCCTAGCGATGCCTCGTCCGGCTCTGCGGTAACGCCCCACAGGTGGCACAGCGACTGGAAACGCTCCGGCGCCAACCCCATCGCCAACGGCAACCGGCAACGACCGGCCATAAAGCGCACCAACAACAGCCCCATCCAGTCACTGGCCGACAGCAGCGTGGCCTGTTCAACATCCGGCTGCAGACACTCGGTGACCTCATCCAACGCGTATTGACACGCTGGCGCTAACTGACATTCCGACATATGGCTCCCTCCACCGGACAGACCAACCGGCAACGTGGCCCCTGAACATTCTCGCGACACTCATTACAGCGCCGGACGCGAATAGCAAAGCGGCCATCCTGCTCGACAATTGCGCCCCGCGGGCAAACCGCCTGGCAGTTGTAACAAGCCATACACAGCGCCGTGATCTGACAGCTCATCAGGCAATATCCTGCCGGCGCAACGCCGGCTGTTGGCGCGCAGGGCGCTGCTGCCACCAGCTATTGAGAGCCTCACGCACCGGTTGCCAGGCGTAATCAACCACCGGCGTGACCCCAGCCTCTTCGAGTTGTTGCCACGGCGCCATCCCGACCCGCGCACAGAACACCGCCTCGACGTCATGCAGGATATCCAGCACCGACAGGAGGGTGTCCTGCTGCGGCTCGTCATCGCACTCGCTGGCCCCTTGGCAATAGAGCGGGACATGACGCTCACCCACCCGCACCGCCCCCTCGCTGGTGACGGCAAAGATATGGAACCGGCGGGCGTGACCGAAGTGCTGATCGATCACCTCGCCTTGTTCGCTGGCCACCGCCACCAGGCAAGCGTCCGCATCCTCCGAGGCCCCCTGGGTAGACAGCGCAGCTTGGATACGAGTCCGCTTGCGCATCACCTGGCGATAATCCTCCTGCGCCGTCGGCAGTTGCTGCAGGGTAAACTCCTGGCTGCGATCCTCGCCGAGCATGCCGACGGCATCGGCCCGGCACTGCTGGCAATGGGTCATCTGTGTCATGTCTGCGCCGCACAACGCCCGCACCTGATCCAGCTCATAGGGCAGCGGCTCACGCTGGCCATTCAGTCCAAACCAGGTGCCATGCTCCGGACGGGAAATCAACGGCATCACGTTGTGCAGGAAGGCCCCAACATCGCGGATCGCCTCACTGACCTCCGGCAAGTGGACATCATTAATGCCCGGAATCAACACCGAGTTGACCTTGACCAATACGCCACGCTCGACCAGCTTGTACATCCCCTCGAGTTGGCGGTCGATTAGCAGCTGCCCGGCCTCGCGACCCCGCAGGCGGCGACCATCGGCATAGATCCAATCGTAGATCTGACCGGCTACATGGGCATCGATGGCATTCATGGTAACGGTTACATGATCGACCCCCAACTCCACCAAACTGTCCACCGCCTGTGGCAATGCCAGCCCGTTGGTCGAAACGCATAATTTTACATCCGGTAACATCTGCCGTAGTCCTTCAAGGGTATCGAAGGTACGGGTGCCATTGGCCAATGGATCACCAGGGCCGGCAATGCCAATCACCGACAGTTGAGGAATCGCCGACGCCACCGCACGCGCCTTGCGCACCGCCTGCTGCGGGGTCAGCACCTCTGAGACCACGCCAGGTCGAGACTCATTGGCGCAATCAAACTTGCGATTACAGTAGTGACACTGCACGTTGCAGGCGGGAGCCACCGCCAGATGCATCCGCGCATAGCGGTGATGGGCCGTCGGCGAATAGCAGGGGTGCTGGGCGACCTTGTCGAGCACTGATCGCGACAGGCTACCGCTAGCCGTCGAGCCGGAGGCGCATCCCTGATGACAGGGTTTGGAGGAAGTAGTCATAAGCAGTCCTTGCCAGGGCGAACAAACAGTCTGACCTAGGGATTGCAAGGATCACGCCCCGTGACAACACTTCGAATAAACCGATATAAAACAATTAGATGAAGATGGACAGCCTCACGCAGTGCTGTACCATTGCCATCCTGTTGTCACAACAATGTGATAAACCGCACAGACCTGACAGGCCACACACCGACATCGAGTTGTCAGAATGTGAACTGGCGCATTTTTCAGCAATGCACAGCGTGATCGGGTTAGCGGAATGTTACGAAATGATAAAATCGGCATCACATTACTGCGCCAGCGCAATAAATGTGGAAGAAATTCGAGTGAAACGGTTTTCCCTTCTCACCACTTTGCCGCAATCACTGTAGAATGCTGGCGGGAAAAATTTGACTACCTGATCGGAGACTCAGTTCGATGAAAAAGACCAAGATCGTATGCACTATCGGTCCGAAGACCGAATCCAAGGAAATGCTGGCCAAAGTACTGAATGCCGGTATGAACGTCATGCGCCTGAACTTTTCCCATGGCGACTTTGAAGAACACGGTAACCGTATCAAGAACCTGCGCGCCATCATGGCTGAAACTGGCCAGAAGGCTGCCATCCTGCTGGACACCAAGGGCCCGGAAATCCGCACCATCAAGCTGGAAGGCGGTAACGATGTCGATCTGGTTGCTGGCCAGACCTTCACCCTGACCACCGACACCACCGTGGTCGGTAACAAGGACCGTGTTGCCGTGACCTATGCGGGTCTGGCCAAGGACCTGAAGGTCGGTAACACCGTACTGATCGACGATGGTCTGATCGGCATGGAAGTCACCGCTGTGACTGACAAGGAAGTGATCTGTAAGGTCATGAACAACGGCGCCCTGGGTGAAAACAAGGGTGTTAACCTGCCGAACGTCAGCATCGGTCTGCCGGCGCTGGCTGAAAAGGACAAGGCTGACCTGGTCTTCGGTTGCGAGCAGGGCGTTGATTTCATCGCTGCCTCCTTCATCCGTAAGAAGGAAGACGTACTGGCTATCCGCGAATGGCTGGATACCCACGGTGGTCAGAACATCCAGATCATCTCCAAGATCGAAAACCAGGAAGGCCTGGACAACTTCGACGAAATCCTGACTGTTTCCGACGGCATCATGGTTGCCCGTGGCGACCTGGGTGTGGAAATCCCGGTTCAGGAAGTTATCTTCGCGCAGAAGATGATGATCCAGAAGTGCAACAAGGCTCGTAAGGTTGTTATCACTGCAACCCAGATGCTGGACTCCATGATGAAGAACCCGCGTCCGACCCGCGCTGAAGCCGGTGACGTCGCCAACGCCATCCTGGACGGTACCGATGCAGTCATGCTGTCCGGTGAATCCGCTAAGGGTAAGTATCCGCTGGAAGCTATCTCCGTGATGGCGACCATCTGCGAACGTACCGACAAGGTGATGGCTTCCCGTCTGGATGCCAGCAACGACAGCGCCAAGCTGCGTATCACCGAAGCCGTGTGCAAGGGTGCCGTAGAAACCACCGAGAAGCTGGAAGCCCCGCTGATCGTTGTGGCGACCGAAGGCGGCAAGTCTGCCAAGGCTATCCGTAAGTACTTCCCGAAGGCCCACATCCTGGCCCTGACCACCAACAAGAAGACCGCCCAGCAGCTGATCCTGTCCAAGGGCGTGGTACCGGTAGTGGTCGACACCATTGCCTCTACCGATGACTTCTACCGTCAGGGTAAGGAAGAAGCCCTGAAGTCCGGTCTGGCTGTCAAGGGTGATACCGTGGTCATGGTCTCCGGTGCCCTGGTACCGAGCGGCACCACCAACACCGCTTCCGTACACGTACTGTAAGCCGGTTAGACAGGTTTCCTGTCAACAAAACGGGACGACGCAAGTCGTCCCGTTTTTTATTGCCGCCCCCTCATGCCCCGCGCTTTGCGAGCAGCTGCGCCCCCTCTGCCCCGCCCCCTCACGTTTCACTTTCCTCCTTGTGGTGTCATCTATTTATGTGACGCCGTTCAAGACAATGGTGCTAGAATTGCCGCCGCCCAATGGGTGCTTTTTGGTTCTGTCACTCCTGACCGAGGATCTGCTTTTCATGATGCCGACGCCTGTTCTCCCGTCTGCCACCGCCCGCCAGACGGCTTTCCCGCTGTGGATGGGGCTGCTCGCCCTACTGCTCTGTTTATGTTTTGCACCGTTGCATGCGGCCCCCGCCACCAGTAATGGCGCCATGCCGACCCTGCCGGATCTGCCCAATCGCACCGATCTGCAAACCAAACTGGATCAGCTCTCCAAGCGCGAGGCCCTCACCGCAGTAGAAAAAGCTCGCCGTGAGGATTTGGAGAAAACCCTTGCCTCGCTCGACACCCTGGACAAGGAAAAGGATCAATTCAAAAACCAGCAAAAGACGCTGGATGCCGCGCCAGGCCAGCTGCAGCAGTTATCCGACGAACTCGATAACCTGCGCAAGCCGGTTGACCCGGACAAACTGACCAAGCAGGTCGCCAGCCTGACACTGACCCAACTCGACAAGCGCATGAGTGCCGCCATGACCGAGTTGCAGCAGGCCCAGGAGGAGCTGGCCACCACCAGCAGTCAACTGACCAATCTGCAGACCCTGCCAGAACGGGCGCAGGTGAGCATGAGTCAGGGCTACAGTCGCAGCCAGGACATTCGCAACCAGCTCAACGGCTCTGGCGGCGGCAAGAATGACGTCACGCCGACCCAACGCACCGCGCTGAATGCCGAGCTGGCGGTATTGACCATGCAGTTGGCGCGCCAGCAAAAAGATCTGGATAACAACACCCTGATGCAGGATCTGGCGCTCAAGCGCCAAAGCCTGGCCAGCAATCGCATCGCCAATCTGGAAAAAGAGATCGAGGCCCTGCAGGCGCGTATCAACACCAAGCGACTGAGCAATACCGAACAGACGGCTGCCGATGCGGTGAGTGATACGACCGAACAGAAGAATGTTGACCCAGTGGTTGAAAAGGAACAAAAGACCAATCAGCAACTGAGCAAGCGGTTGATCAACACCACTGAGCAAATCAACCAGCTGGTGCAGGAAAACATCAAGATCAAGGGCTGGCTGGAGCGCGTCACCCAGACCGAGCGCAACCTGAATGAACAGATCAGCATGCTCAAGGGCAGCCTGCTGTTGTCGCGTATTCTCTACCAGCAACGACAGATGCTGCCCAATGCCAACATTACCGGCAATCTGGATGAGATGATTGCGGATCTGCGCCTGTCGCAGTTTGAAATCAACCAGCAGCGCGACCAGCTGTTCCAACGTGACCCGTATCTGGACAAGCTGATGCAGGGCTCCGCCACGCCGACAGATACCCAGGTGCGTACCAGCCTGTCTGACCTGCTCGACAGCCGCAAGGAGCTGTTGGATCAGTTGAACAACCAGCTGGGCACCCAGCTCAATCTAGCGATCAATATCAAGCTCAACCAACAACAACTCGAGCGCGTCAATCAGTCGCTGAAATTTACCCTACAGCAACAGATGTTCTGGGTGAGCAGCAACAAACCACTGGATTGGGGTTGGTTCACCGGCCTGCCCAAGGCAATGCGTAACCAGATTGAAGCCGTCTCCATCGATTTTGACAGCAAAGCATGGGCCACCTCGACCCTGCCGCTGCTGCTGGTCGTCATCCCGCTGGTGGTGGTCGGCATCCTGCTGCGCTGGAAACGCCAATTGCTGCGCGACAAGGTCGCCAAGTGGAGTAAGGATATCGGCAAGCTGACCCGGGATAGCCAGCTGCTGACCCCTAAATGCCTGCTGTTCACCGGTCTGGAAGTGCTGCCCGGGGCGTTGATCATCATGGCGCTGGGCTTCCTGTTCCTGTTCAGCGGGCTCAGCGAGCCGCGGCTGATCTGGTTCCTGGCACTGCGTTTGTCGGCCGCCTATATGGCGTTTAGTGTACTGCTCAAGATCCTGCGTCCGGGCGGCATGGCGGAAACCCATTTCGGCCAGACCCCGGCCGAGGTGGCCTACAAGTACCGGGCGCTGAAATATGTCTGGCGTTCGCTGATCCCGCTGATCGTGGTCGCCACTATGGGCGAGCTGGACCCTTCCCGTCTGGCCAATGATGCCATCGGCCAGGTGATTACCCTGACCATGTTGGTGATCACCCTGGTGTTGGTCTATCCGCTGTTCCGAGCGCGCATCGGCCAGCAGCGTGATGTGGTGCATTGGCTGGGGGCAGCCCTGCTGGCAATTGCACCGATTGCGCTGATTGTGCTGGTAGTGCTCGGTTATTACTACACCGCGCTGAAACTGACCAACCGCTTTATCGATACCTTCTACATGTTCATGGCCTGGAGCATCATCCAGAAGACCGCCTTCCGAGGTCTGGCGATTGCCGCCCGCCGTCTGGCCCATCGCCGTGCAGTGGCACGCCGCGAGCAGCTCAAACAGCAGGAGGATGCCGATACCACGGAACTACTGGAAGAGAAGCCGATTTCACTGGAGGAGATCAGCCAGCAGTCGTTGCGTCTGACCAAGGTGCTGCTGTTCATGCTGTTTATCGGCTGCTTCTACTGGCTATGGTCGGATCTGGTGGCCGTACTCTCCTATCTGGACAGTATCACCCTGTGGCACTACTCGGTGGCCAGTGGTAACAGCGAGATCCTGCAACCGGTCAGTCTGCGCGATCTGTTGATGGCCGGGGTGATCGCGGTCGCGGCCTGGGTGCTGACCACCAACTTGCCTGGTCTGCTTGAGGTGCTGGTGCTATCGCAATTGCAGCTTGGCCAGGGGGCCAACTACACCATTACTACCACCCTCTCCTATGCCATCACCTCGTTTGGGGCGATCTTCGCGCTGTCGGCGCTGGGTCTGTCGTGGGACAAATTGCAATGGCTGGTCGCTGCCCTCTCGGTCGGTCTCGGTTTCGGCTTGCAGGAGATCTTCGCCAACTTCGTGTCGGGGATCATTATCCTGTTTGAACGTCCGGTGCGCATCGGTGACGTGATCACGCTGAACGGTTTCTCCGGCTCGGTGACCAAGATCCGCATCCGTGCCACCACGGTGACCGACTTCGACCGCAAGGAGATCATTGTCCCCAACAAGATGTTCATCACCGGTCAGCTGACCAACTGGTCATTGTCGGATACCACCACCCGTATCATCCTGCGCATCGGTGTGGCCTACGGTTCGGATCTGGACAAGACCAAGGAGCTGTTGCTGCGTGCGGCGAATGAAAACAGCCGTGTGATGAAAGAGCCAGAGCCGGTGGTCTACTTCCTCAATTTCGGGGCCAGCACACTGGACCACGAAATGCGCCTGTTCGTACGCGAACTCGGTGACCGTAATCCCGCGGTGGACGAGATCAACCGCGCCATCGACCGCCTGTTCCGTGAACACGGCATCGAGATCGCGTTCAACCAGGTCGATGTCTACGTCAAGAACATCGGCACCGGTAACGAACAGAAGCTGGAGTCGAGCGACGTGGCGCAGATTGCGGCCGCCGCCGCGGTACAGGCTACGCCACCCGCCCCTGCGGTCTAATTGCGACAGCTACCCCTGTCGCAGTATTGCCAAAAAAACGGGCCGCATAACGCGGCCCGCTTTTTATTGCAACACTGCTCTCAACGCCGGATCTCAACTCATCGCCAAGCGACTGGCAGCCAGCAGCAACAAGCCGCCAGCGGCCCCCTCGCCAATGCGCCGTTTACGCTCGTTCAACTGGCCGGCCTGGCCGATGCGCGCCGAGACCAGCGCCACCAGGGTATAAAACACGGCACACGAACCGACATAGATGCTGGACAGCGTTAACGACTGCACCGCCACCTGCGCACCCGGCTGAATAAAGTTGGGCAGGATACCGAGATAGACCAGCAAGCCCTTCGGGTTAAGGAAGCTGGTGAGAAAGCCGCGCCGTAGCAAATGGCCGGTGGACGAGGCCGGCACGTCCAGCTGGCCGGTCTTCAGTGCCGAGCGCAACATCTGCAGCGCCAGCCAGAACAGGTAGGCCACACCAAACCAGCGTAACCCCTCGAACAATACCGGAATCGCCGCAATCGCGGCCGCGACGCCTAACGCCCCCAACACCGAATGCATGGTATAGCCACCTAGCACGCCGGCGGTCCCGCGCAGTGCCGCCGAGCGACCACTGGCAATGCCGTTGGAGGTAATAAACAGAATATCCGGACCCGGTGCGACCACAATCGGCATCACGGTGGCACCAAACAACAACAAGGTTCCCAACTGCATGAGACGTCTCCCGTTACCACTAATCCATTTGGGCAGTCCCTGGGTTGCACGCTATGCAGGCAAGACTTTGAATGCTGGTGCAATCATGAGTGCCATGTCGGTGCATCAGGGCTGTAACGGGAGAGAATTATATGATCCAGCTCATAAAATTTGGTTTCGTAGTTGCCAAAAATGGGCACCAAATTGGTATAGAATGCCACGAAGCAAAACAAATATAGAACCGGGTATCAATGGAGCTGGATAATATCGATCGACGCATTTTACGGGCATTGCAAAAAGATGGCCGGTTGCAAAATGTCGAACTGGCTAAAGCAGTGGGGTTGTCGCCCTCGCCTTGTCTGCGTCGCGTCAAACTGCTGGAAGAGGCCGGCATCATCAAACGCTATGTCGCCCTGCTCGACGGGCCGAAACTTGGCGTCGGCCTGACCCTGTTCGCCCGCGTCTGGCTCAAGGCGCAGGACGCGGACAGCATCAACCATTTCCATGCCGCGATCCAAGAGATGCCGGAGATTGTCGAATGTCATCTGATGGCCGGTGAATGCGATGCCCTGCTGCGCATCGTGACCACCGATCTCACTGCCTACCGCGCCTTCCATGCCAACCATCTCACCCGCATCGACAGTGTGCAGAGCGTCAAGACCGAAGTGCCGATGGAGACGCTGAAACTGACTCACGCCCTGCCGGTGTAAAGCGGGGATGCGCCACCCTCGCAGCCAGCCCTCAGACCAACCGTTATAAAAAAGGCTCTCCGACACAAGTCAGGAGAGCCTCTTTTCTTTGCAGAACTTGATCAGCCCAACGTACGGATCAGCCAGCGTCCGGTTGCACTGCCTCGATGTCATAACGCGCAGCGCGTTTGGACACCAGGTTATTGCAGGTGTTACAGAAGAAATCCACTGCCCCGCAGGCCTGTACCCGCTCCAGCACCGCATTGCATTGCGGGCAGTGCGGGGTCAGGCGAAATACCGCCTGACAGGCGGTACAGGCTGTTTCACTACGGCGCGGGTCGAGACCCTCTGCGCCACAGGCTGGACAAGCAATCTGATAGGCCATCTGCTGTGCTCCTCTGCTAACTCAGGCTTACTTCTTCACATGGCGCATCAGACGACGGCGCTTGCGGATCTGGCTCTGGGTCAGCTTGTTCTTCTTGCCGTCGAACGGGTTATCCCCTTCCTGGAAGACGATATGGATCGGCGTGCCCATGATCTTCAGCGACTTGCGGTAGTAGTTCATCAAGTAGCGCTTGTAGGAGTCCGGCAGATCGTTGACCTGGTTGCCGTGGATGATGATCCGCGGCGGGTTATAACCCCCGGCATGGGCATACTTCAGCTTGACGCGACGACCGCGCACCAGCGGCGGCTGGTGATCATCCTGCGCCATCTGCATGATGCGGGTCAGCAGCGAGGTGCTGACGCGACGGGTAGCCGACTTATAGGCCTCCTGGATCGATTCGAACAGGTGGCCGACACCGGTACCGTGCAGGGCGGAGATAAAGTGGATGCGTGCGAAGTCGACAAAGCCCAGACGACGCTCCAGATCCAGCTTGATCTGCTCCTTGACGTCCTGATCCAGACCGTCCCACTTGTTCACCGCGATGACGATCGAGCGACCGGAGTGCAGGGTGAAACCGAGCAGGCTCAAGTCCTGATCCGAGATACCATCACGCGCATCGATCACCAGGATCACCACGTTGGCATCTTCAATCGCCTGCAGCGTCTTGACCACCGAGAACTTCTCGACCGCCTCGTAGACCTTCTTCTTCTTGCGTACCCCGGCGGTATCGATGATCACGTATTGCTGCTCATCGCGTTCCATCGGGATATAGATAGAGTCACGGGTGGTACCCGGCAGGTCGAACACGATGACGCGCTCTTCACCCAGCATACGGTTGGTCAGGGTGGACTTGCCGACGTTCGGACGACCGACAATGGCGAACTTGATTGGCAGATCAGCAAACGGCTGCTCTTCCACCTCTTCTTCCAGCTCTTCCGGCGTCAGGGCTTCGAGATCCTGATCTTCCCAGGCCTCGTCCCACTCGTCGTCACCGGCGTCCTCATCATCTTTCTTCTGCAGTACTTCCAGATACGGTGTCAGCGCGGTTTCCAGCAGGCCGTGCACGCCGCGACCATGCGCGGCAGCGATGGCGTAGATATCGCCCAGCCCCAGTTCGTAGAAGTCACCGACCACCGAGTCGGCATCAATCCCGTCGACCTTGTTGGCACACAGGAATACCTTCTTCTGCTGACGGCGCAGATGGTTGGCAATCACGATATCGCCCGGGGTCACGCCGGCACGGGCGTCGACCAGGAACAGCACAACATCCGCCTCTTCGATCGCCAGCAGTGACTGCTCGGCCATCTTCAGCTCGATGCCCTCTTCCGAGCCGTCAATACCCCCGGTATCGACGACGATGAATTCCATTTCGCCAACCTTGGCCTGACCATATTTACGGTCACGAGTCAGTCCTGGAAAGTCTGCCACCAGCGCATCACGTGTGCGCGTCAGACGGTTGAACAGGGTGGATTTACCCACGTTGGGGCGGCCGACCAGGGCTACCACTGGCGTCATAGAAACGACCTCTTCTTTGAAACGACAAAGGCTCCTGATCCCGGATCAGGAGCCAGATTGATATTATGCGGACGTCAGATCAGGGGCGCTTGAGCGCGACCAAATCTCCGCTACGGGTCTGCACATACAGCACATCACCATCGGCGACGGCTGCCACGTACAACCCCTTGCTGTCCAGATGCTGCAAGGAGACGATTTTGCCGGTGTTATCATCCAGCCAGTACAGATAGCCTTCGCCATCACCGACCACGACGTAATCACCAAACACCACCGGCGCCGTCACATTGCGCCACGACAGCTGGGTATTGGACCATTTTTCGGTCCCACTGGCGCGGTCCACGCTGAACAGGTGACCGACTGAATCGGTCAGTACCAGGTCTGCGCTGCCAACCGCCATATTCTGGTAGCTGCTGTACTTGCGCTTCCAGACTTCATCATTGCTGATCAACTTGCGTGCAATCAGTTGACCATTATAGGCCACTGCGTACACCTCGTCGCCGATAATCACCGGCTGGGCATCGACGTCAACAATACGATCCAGTTCGGTGGCACCACGTGGCGAGGTCACACGACTAACGTTGGCCAACATGCCATTTTCCAACAGCACTACCCCAACGCGACCGTCGGCACGGCCATAGATCACACCACCCGATGCAATCACCGGCGCAGACTGACCACGCAGGGTCAGACGCGGCTGGTCATCACCGGTACTCCACAGCTGTTCGCCCTTGTCGGCATCGAACGCCACCAGCTTACCGGAGGTGGTCACCACCACGACCTTGCCGCTGTCAGCCGCCGGCGGCGCCAGGATTTCACCCGGCACCGCATGCTTCCACAGCAGGGTGCCCTTCTCCTGGTCGATGGCATACAGCCAGCCATTTTCCGAACCGACAAACAGTTTATCGTAGAAGGCCGTGACCCCACCTGACAGGCGGGTGCTGCGCTTGTCTTTGTTCTCATCCTCATCGGAGAGATCCAGCTTCCACTTGCGTTCGCCGGTCTTCTTGTCGAACGCACGCACATCACCATCACGTGAGGCAGCGAACACCAGATCACCAGCGACCACCGGGCTCAGCATGGAGTAGAACTTGCCGACCCCACCACCTACCGAGCTGGACCACAGCTTTTCAGCGGTGAACTTTGAATCAACCTGCGGCAGCGGCGCCGGCTTGTTTACATCCTCTTCGGAGTTAAACAGCGAGCAACCATGCAGCAGCGTACCGGCAACCAGCAAGGCGGCCAGTTTTTGCCAACCATTACGCATTGGTCTTCACTTCCTTCGCGGCCGCATCAGGCGGTGCCAGTTCATCCAGTTTCATTTGCAGCTCAGGGTTAGCCTTGTCACCGCTCGCGGTCAGCGCCTGCTGATAAGCCGCCAAGGCATTGGCCTTGTCACCCTTGCGCAGCAGTACATCGCCACGCACTTCCGCTACGGTCGCCTTGTAGGCCGCATCCTTGACGCCATCCAGTTGCTTGAGCGCATCATCGCTCTTGCCCTGTTCTGCGAGCACGCGAGCCAGACGCACGGTCGCCAGCGGACGTACCGCATCGGTGCTGCCCGACTTGGCGACGACCGCCAACTGTTCGGCGGCCAGATCCAGCTTGCCAGCCTTCACGGCTGCAGCAGACAGCTGCATCGCAGCCAGATCCGCATAGCTGGTGCCCGCATGCTGCTTGATAAAGTCAGCCACGATCGGGAAGGCTTTTTCCTTGTCCGCATCCAACTGATGGATGGCAGCTTCATAGGCTTGTGCACCCGCTTCCATCTGGCCGGTCTGATGTTCGTTCCAGGCACGCCAGCCGAACATACCACCCAGGCCAAGCACAGCGCCCAGAATCACGGCCTTGCCGTTTTCCTGCCACCACGCCTTAATCGCTTCTGCCTGTTGTTCTTCGGTGTTGTAGATTTCCACGTATTACACTCCTACGCTGGCGGCCAGCACCTCAGCCAGCGACTGCTGACTGACGGTTTGCTGAGCCCCGTCTGCACGCAAATACTTGATGCTGACCTCGCCATTGGCAAGTTCGGCTTCCCCCAAAATCAACGCGATCGCGGCACCAACCTTGTCGGCCCGTTTCATCTGCTTACCGAAGTTGCCACCACCACAATGCAGCATCACCCGCAAGGACGGCAGCGCACTGCGCAGTTGTTCCGCCAGCTGCATACCCGCCGCCAGCGCGCCTTCACCACCGGTACAGACGTAGACATCGACCGGACGAGCCACCCCTTCGGTACGGCCCAGGGTTTCCAGCAGGAGCACCAGACGCTCCATACCCATGGCAAAACCAACGGCCGGCGTCGCCTGACCGCCCAATTGCTCGACCAGGCCATCGTAGCGACCACCGCCACACACAGTCCCTTGAGAACCGAGGCTATCGGTCACCCATTCGAACACGGTGTAGTTGTAGTAATCCAGCCCGCGCACCAGCCGTTCGTTCAATTCAAAACGAATGCCGGCCGCAGTCAGCAGCGCCTGCAGACCATCGAAATGGTTGCGGGTCTGCTCGCCAAAGTAGTCGGCCAAGCGCGGCGCATCGGCCAGCAGTGCCTGGATCCCAGCATCTTTGGTGTCGAGAACGCGTAACGGATTGGTATACATGCGTCGGCGACAATCGTCATCCAGACGATCCTTGTGCTGTTCCAGAAATGCGACCAGCGCCTCACGGTAGCGAGCTCGCTCCTCGGCCGAACCCAAAGTATTGAGTTGCAACGTCAGGTGCTCGCTGATGCCGAAGGCCTGCCACAGACGGGCAGTCAGCATGATCAGTTCGGCATCAATGTCCGGCCCGGTCAGGCCGAACACTTCCACCCCAAACTGGTGGAACTGGCGATAGCGCCCTTTCTGCGGACGCTCATGACGGAACATCGGGCCGATGTACCACACCCGGCGCTCCTGGTTATACACCAGACCATGCTCGATACAGGCACGGACACAACCGGCCGTCCCTTCCGGACGCAGCGTCAGGCTGTCGCCGTTGCGGTCCTCGAAGGTATACATCTCTTTTTCCACCACATCGGTCACTTCACCGATCGCGCGCTGGAACAGGTTGGTCATTTCTACGATCGGCATGCGCATTTCCGCATAGCCGTAGGATGCCACAACCTGACGCAGGGTGGACTCCACCATCTGCCAAAGCGGACTCTGCTCCGGCAGGCAATCATTCATACCGCGAATCGCCTGGATATTCTTAGCCACGTTAATACTCGAATGCGTTATCGGCCCGGGGGTTAAGTGGGCGCATTATAAAAACTTTCGCCAGTCAGGTAAATTGACTTACCGACTGGCGACCTGACCGTAGGTGCCATCACCGACGTTCAGGGTACGAAAAAGCATAAGGCGACCCGTAGGTCGCCCTGGCTTATTGCTGGTCAATCTTGATGCGCTGGCTCTCATCCAGTCGCGCAACCCGGGCACGAATGCGTGCCTCGAGTTCATCCACCAGCTTGTCGTTGTCCAATCGGTCCACCCGCTCACCCGCCTCATACAGCGCGCTCTTGCGATTGGCACCAGCCAGACCCAAATCGGAGACCAGCGCTTCGCCCGGCCCATTTACCACACAGCCGATGATGGAGACATCCATCGGGGTGACAATATCCTCTAGGCGTTGCTCGAGCGCATTGACCGTACCAATCACATCGAACTCCTGACGCGAACAGGACGGACAGGCGATGAAATTGATGCCACGCGAGCGAATGCGCAGCGACTTGAGAATATCGAAACCGACCTTGACCTCTTCGACCGGATCGGCAGCCAGCGAGATACGCAGGGTGTCACCAATCCCTTCGGAAAGCAGCATGCCAAGGCCAATCGCCGACTTGACCGCACCGGCGCGGAAACCACCGGCCTCGGTGATCCCCAGATGCAGCGGTTGCACGATCTGCTTGGCCAGCAGACGGTAGGCATCGACCGCCAAGAACACATCGGAGGCCTTGACGCTGACCTTGAAGTTATCGAAGTTCAGACGATCCAGAATCTCGACATGGCGCATCGCCGACTCGACCAGCGCCTCCGGGGTCGGCTCGCCATAGCGATCCATCAGATCTTTTTCCAGCGACCCGCCGTTAACACCGATACGGATCGGGATGTTCAGATCACGGGCGCAGTCCACCACGGCCCGCACGCGATCTTCCTTGCCGATATTGCCCGGATTGATACGCAGGCAGTCTGCACCGTATTCGGCCACTTTGAGCGCGATACGGAAGTCAAAGTGAATATCCGCCACCACCGGAATGGATACCTGCTGGCGGATCAGTCGAAACGCTTCTGCCGCCTCCATCGTCGGTACCGAGACACGGACGATGTCAGCCCCAGCGCGCGCGATAGCGCGGATCTGGGCAACTGTGGCGTCTACATCGGTGGTGCGGGTATTGGTCATGCTCTGCACCGTGATCGGGGCATCGCCACCGACCGGTACATGACCGACCATGATCTGTTTGCTGATACGACGTTTGATAGGTGACGGATGACTCATGGCTTACTTCTGCAGCGGTAACTGGAAACGGGCGACACGTCCAACCGGGAAACGCTTCATGTCAACAGCCTCACCCTTGAAGGTGATGGCCACATTCTTCGGCGCACCAATGATCATGCGGAACGGTGCCTGGCCAGACAGGGCCTCATGCTGACCGGCACGACGGGTGCCTGACAGCAACTTTTTGTTCTTGGCATCGTACACTTCCAACCAGCAATCGCCGTTAAACGTGATCACTACATCGCCGTTGGCCTGTTCGGCCGGGGCTTGGGCGTTCGCGCTGTCGGCATTGGCGGCCGGTGCGGCGCTGGTCTGGCTATCCGTTGGCGTGGTGGTGGTTTGCGGCACCACCTTGGCTGGGTCAGCGCCTGCAGCCACCAGGGCGGCAGCGGCCGGTGACATGGTAGCAGCCGGTGCGGCGGCGCTGGTCGTGTCCGCTGCAGATGTCGTCGCCGGTACCGCAACGGCAGTGGCGGCAGAGGCCGTGGCATCCGTGGTTGCAGCGACCACCTGATTGGCGGCAGGCTCTGCAGCCGGCGCCTTGCCATTCTGGCTGGCCGGCGCATTCAGCACCTTGTCATCCAGACGCACCACCGCCGGCTTCTCGGCCGGACGGGCGATGATCCAGTACAGCACACCCGCGATGATCAGCAGCACCACGGCCCAAGAGGCCATGCGGATGCGATGTTCGCGGGCTTCACGGCGGGTGCGTTCAGAGAAACTATGCATCTCGGCAAAGGGGGTTTCCACATAACCCATGCCTTCGTAGCCGGCCACCACAGCCTCTTCGGAGATGCCAACCAAGCGGGCATAAATACGCAGATAACCCTTGGTAAAGGTATAGGCGGTCTGTTGATCAAAACGATCCTGTTCGATATCACGAACCAGAGAAAGGCGCAGTTTCAGGCTGTCAGCTACCTCCTGCTCGGTCATACCACGCGCTTCACGCGCGGCACGCAACATACTGCCAGGAGTCGGGCCTGTCATCTGGGGGGCGGGGACGGGTTCGTGTTGTTCAGTAGTCATTATTTAAATATCTTCTGGCTTGATCAGAGTGTGGAAATTGCTGCGCCAGAGACTGGCCGTAACGATGCACAGCGGCCAGTTCTCCGCGGGATTGCGCCACCTGCAGTTGTAGCCACAGGCTCTGCGCCGTATCCGTTCCGCCGCGGCTAAAACGTTGCAAGTATCCGGCGGCTTTATCCGGATGCTGTTGCTTTAACGCCAACTCGGCGGCAGCGAGCAACAGTTTGCCACGATTGGGATTATATCCCAGTGCCAAATCATAATATTTTGCCGCTTGGTCCGAATGTCCAGCCTGCTGGGCACACACAGCGGCATTCTCGTAGGTATCGTCCATGCGCGAATAATCAGGCACCTTCAGTGCCTGAGCAAAGCGGGTTTCGGCGTCACTGTACCGCTTCTGGCCGCACAGGTATACACCATAGTTGTTCAGCGCATCGGCATTCTGCGGGTACATCCCCAGCACCTTACGATAGGCATCTTCAGCTGAGCCCTGATCGCCAACCCGCTGGAAATAGTAGGCTCGCGCGATATAGACCTCAGGATTGGAGGGGTCAAAGGTCAGTGCCCGGTCCAGATTAAACTTGGCCTGACTCATGTCGCCTTTGTCCAGGTAGCCCAGGCCCAGACCAAGACGGTTCTTGGCTGCAGCCTGGCGATCGATGCCCTCGACCTTGGTATCCTTACCCACATAGGTCGTTTCGGTTACACATCCGCTCAGCATGAACAGGATGCTACCTGCGATAAGAAGCTGATTTTTCATGGTTTGTGCAAATAAGGTCTGGATTTCAAAGCAGTTTGACGGAAATCCCATCCTCTTGCATCCGTTTTTTCAAGGTTCGTTTGGTTCTGTCGATCACGTCACCAACCAGCTGACCACAGGCCGCATCGATGTCGTCGCCACGCGTCTTGCGCACGATAACGGTATAGCCATACTCCATCAGGACCTTGGAGAAACGGTCCACGCGGCTGTTGCTCGGCTTGCCATACGGATTACCCGGGAATGGGTTGAACGGGATCAGGTTGATCTTGCACGGCGTGTCGCGCAGCAACTCGGCCAGTTCGCGCGCCTGCTGCATGTCATCATTGATATGGTCCAGCAGCACGTACTCGATGGTGACCCGCCCCTGGTTAGCGTTCGACTTCTCCAGATAGCGACGCACGGCTGCGAGGAACTCGTCGATGTTGTACTTATCATTGATCGGCATGATCTGCGAACGCAGGGTATCGTTCGGCGCATGCAACGAAATGGCCAGCGCCACATCAATCATGTCGCCCAGCTTGTCCAACGCCGGCACCACGCCGGAGGTGGACAGGGTCACGCGACGCTTGGAGAGACCAAAGCCAAAGTCATCCAGCATGATCTGCATCGCCGGCACCACATTAGCCAGGTTGAGCAGTGGCTCGCCCATGCCCATCATGACGACATTGGTGATCGGACGCTTGCCGGTATCCTTGGAGAAACCAATCACCTGGGCGGCACGCCACACCTGGCCGATGATTTCCGATACCCGCAGATTGCGGTTGAAGCCCTGTTGCGCCGTGGAGCAGAACTTGCACTCCAGCGCACAGCCGACTTGCGAGGAGACACACAGCGTGGCGCGATCCTCTTCCGGGATATAGACCGTTTCTACCTCTTGATCGCCGACCTTCATCGCCCACTTGATGGTGCCATCGGTGGAGCGCTGCTCGACGCTGATTTCCGGTGCGCGGATCTCGGCCAGCTGGCTCAATTTTTCACGCAGCACCTTGTTGACGTTGGTCATCGCCGCGAAGTCATCACACCCGAAGTGATAGATCCACTTCATGACCTGATCAGCACGGAAAGGTTTCTCGCCCAGTTCGGCAAAAAAAGCCCGCATGCCTTCACGATCCAGATCCAGCAGGTTGATTTTGGTGTCGCTCATCTTTGACTCCGGTGTCACCAATAAACATCAGGGCTGATCTGCCCCGCGGGGGCAGTCAGGAAAAGTCGCGCATTGTACAAATTCTATCATGCGCTTTCCACTGAGCACGCGGCATGAATTTGTGTTCAGCTTTGTAAGCCCGCTGGCCTGCCCGTCAAAAATACGTTACTGCTTGAGCTGCCGTTTATCTCGTTTACACCAGAATACGGGCCACTCCTGACGTTCGGTTGCCGAACGGCAGTGCTTATTGGCCCATCAGATGGCCATCTTCCTCTTTATTTTGTTCAAGGAGAGCTCGAATGGGTATTTTGTCCTGGATCGTTCTGGGTTTGGTGGTCGGTATTCTGGCCAAGTGGATCATGCCGGGCCGTGATGGCGGCGGTTTTATCATGACCACGGTACTGGGTGTGGTCGGTGCCTTTGTCGGCGGCTTCATCAGCACCAAGCTGGGTTTCGGCAACTTCACCGGTTTCAACCTGCCGAGCATCGCCATCGCCACGGTTGGCGCACTGCTGGTGCTGTTTGTCTATCGCAAGCTGGCCTGATCGCCTATCACCAGCAGCATTACGCACACCCAAACGGGGAGACATCGGTCTCCCCGTTTTTTATGCCTGTCCAGTAACAAAAAAGGGCGCCCGCGGGCGCCCAATGCTCTGGATGGAGTAGCAATCAACTTACAGCTTGGCCGGCATCACCAGATCACCGTTGTCATTACGCTGTACGCCCTTGAAGCCGGACAGTGACTTGATGATCGTCTCGCGCTCGGCCTTGACCTGCTTGTGGAAGTCTGTACTCAGGCTGGCCACCACCTGCTTGCCGAAGAAGTCCTGGAAGCTGGCCTGCTTGCTGTGCAGCGACAGGTTGTCGACAAAGCTCACCGGCGCCGGGGTACCGGCATACGGGTTCTGGCGCACGATGTAGTTGTAGCGCTGGTTGTCGAACGCAATGTTCTTTTCCATCACCAGGCCACCAGTATTGAAGTTATCGGTGAAGCCGTCCATGTTGTTGTGGAAGGCGATCGAGTAACGGATCTGGTGCGGTACCGGCTGACCTTCGCCACCCAGCTTGAAGCCGTTACCGATGGTCCCGGCCGGTGCACGCTTGCCGGTCAGCGGCATGCCGTTTTCATAGGCCACGCTGTACTCGATGGTCACCGGCTGGTTCGGGCCGTCTTCAATCTTGTTGAACAGATCCCAGCCATCGTCGGCGTTGTTATGCGCCACACAGCCACGGAACAGGTTACCCGGACCGACCCCCAGCTTGGCGGCAAAGCCGTCAGCATTGATGCCGGAGGCGTCACGGTTGTTGTAGGAGTCGGTGTTCAACACCTGGTTGTAGGCCGGCCACAGGCTGGCGCTGGTGTAGGTACCGTTACCGGTGATCCAGACCCCGGTATCGGCGTTGTTACGCGCGACCAGGCGCTGCAGCACGTTATGGCTACCGGCGACCCGCAGGAACGACGGCAGGTTCTCCTTGTGGGCGTTATCCGGGTTACCGTCGAACACCACGCCATCCAGCGTCCAGTAGCTGGCTTCGAGTTGCGAGGTTTCACCGGTGAACACCGCCTGATGACGGTTGCTGGCTACCAGATGCTTCTGTTGGTTCGGCAAGCCGCTCAGGTTGGCCGGCAGCTTGAAGCCGTCATAACGGCCATCGGCCAGATAGATGGTGCCACCCGGCGCGACCGCTGCCAGCGCGGTCGCCAGATCGACCGGCTTGGCCGCGGAGCCATCGTTATCCGCCTTGCCATTCGGCGCAACATGGATCTGCTGCAGATCAGCCAGAACCGACTTCTCCAGCTTCACATTCAGCGCCTGACTCTGCGCCTTGCCAGCCTGCGGACCTTCGCTCGGGGTGTAATTCACGGTGTAGGCGTTATCCCCTGCTTTCAGGGTGACCGGCACGGTAACAAACTCGCCGGCTTTCACCTGCAGCTTGCGATCGGCCACGGCCACTTCACCGGCGTAGTTGGCGCGCAGCATCAGGGTGTAATCCGGACGGTAGGAGACGGTGGAGGAGCCCAGCTCGAGCAGGCTATCAGCCTGCTTGCCGGCCAGCGCCTTGGCAGCCTTCACTTCCTTGATCTCTTCACCAATCACCAGTTTGGCATTGTCGAAACGCGCCGCCGCATTACGCGAGGCGAAGAAACCGACGTAGGCCTTATCGTGCGCCTGCTTGGTCAGGAACTGCGGCAGTTCCGGCATCTTCTGTTCGGCCTTGACCTTGCCTTCTGCGTCCAGCCATGCGACGCGGAAACCGTCAGCATTGCGCTCCAGCATCAGACGCAGGGTCTGATCACGGAAGTCGACCCCCTTCTCGTAGGGCTTGCGCACCATGGAGATCCCGGTGTTACCCCACGGCTGCTGCACGCCGGAACGCTGGACGGCAACCAGGTTAACCAGGTTGTCGTTCTTCTTGTTCTGGGTGAGCAGCACGTTGAGCAGCATGTTGGAGGCATGCGGGAACTCTTCATAACCCTCGGACTGCGGCGTCTGGCGCTGCTGGCCCAGGCTGTCACGAATAAACAGGCCGACCCCTTCCTGGGCATTCGGCGTATTGCCGTTTTCCGGGCCGAGCTGCAACAGGGTGACATCGGCGGTCAGGGTAAAGGCGACATTGGTCGGCACCGGCGCATAAAAGGTACTCATGCCGTCATGCGAGTTGGCCAGTTTGCCGCCGCGACTTTCGATATTGAATGACGGATAGAGCGGATAATGCTTGCCGGCTTCCAGCACGGTATGGTCCGGCAGGCTGACACGGTTAAAACCCACCTTTTCCGGCAGGACGGTGGATTTGAAATTCAGATCGGTTGACTGGCCGAACGTCAGATATTGCCAATCATCGGCAGCGAAGGCAGCGGAACAGCCGAGAACGGACGTCAGCAGCGCCAGCGTTTTCATTTTCATCGTATTGTCCTTGTCTTGATTTCAATTAATCTGGCACATCACCATCAAGCCATCCCTGCATGGAATAATCTGACTGCGGGCAATACCGGCAAACAATCTATTTTCTAAATAGATCACTTGCGATATTTCACTGCGCGGTGCGTACCATTGAACCTGCAAATAAAAGACACCGGCCAGTTGTTATCAGGTTTTCCCGATATAAACATAGTGGCCGGCATGGTATTAGAAGTTGTACTTCAGACCGAAACGGTAGCGCGGTACATAGGTATTGGTACCGGCATGGGAGGCGGTGCCATCCTTATACTGGATCCAGCCAAATTCAACGAAGGGTTCCCACTCCTTGTTAATTTTGTAGCCCGCCGACAGGTTATGCTCCCAGGTACGGTCCTGACCGTTGAAACCGGTATAACTGTCGGTCTTGCTGTTGTAATGGGAGTTATCCAGGCTGTTGAAATCCAGTTCGTAACCCAGGGTGATCGCCGGGGTCAGTTTGTAACCCAGGTTGAAAGTCCAGTTATCGCGATGCTTCTTGTCGCTGGTGCTTTGCTTGGACTTGACGGTGTTGTCATTGGTCATGCGCCAGCGGTAGCGCAGCGAGGCGGAGAAATCTTTGGTGATACTGTAGGTGGCACGGGTGTAGATCTGATAATCACGGCCATCCAGCTGCACGCCCGGTTGCAAAGACCAGTCGTTGTTGATCTTGTACTGATAGTTGACGGTAAATACCGAGCCATCCGGGGTCACATTATCAAACATGTCCCAGTAGCTGACGCCAGAGTCAGCCTTGGTGTTCTTCCACTTGGCTTCGACACCAAAACCGACGCCGTTCTTCAGACGATGGCTGAATGCGACACGATCCTTGTGCTGGCCGCTCTCCGGCACGAACTCATGACGATAGTTCATAGTGGCCGCCTGGGCCGCACCGATGGAACCCAGTACAGCTACTGCAACCAGGCTAAGGGAAGGT
>JAYROM010000024.1:0-5839 GCA_041911695.1 Aeromonadaceae bacterium | reverse complement strand
CGTCGCTGATCACCACGGTGAAACTGTCGCTGCCGTGGTAGTTGCTGGCCGGGGTATAGGTGTAGCTGCCGTCACTGTTGACGGTCACGGTGCCATGTGCCGGGCTGCCGTTGTCCGCCACGGTGTAGCTCAGGGTGTCGCCATCCACGTCGCTGGCGGTGATGGTGCCAGTGACCGGGGTATCTTCATTGGTCGAGATGGTCTGATCGCTGCTGGTCGGCGCATCATTCACCGACACCACGCCCACGGTCACCGTACTGGTGGTGCTGCCGCCGTTGCCATCGCTGATCACCACGGTGAAGCTGTCACTGCCGTGGTAGTTGCTGGCCGGGGTATAGGTGTAGCTGCCGTCGCTGTTGACGGTCACGGTACCATGCGCCGGGCTACCGTTATCCGCCACGGTGTAGCTCAGGGTATCGCCATCCACATCGCTGGCCGTGATGGTGCCAGTGACCGGGGTATCTTCATTGGTCGAGATGGTCTGATCGCTGCTGGTCGGGGCGTTGTTTGTGCTATCGGTCGTGCTGGTTGGAAGTAATGTGCTGGTGCTGGCCGTCGTTGTCGTGCTATCGGAGCTCGTGGTATCAAAACCCGCGCTAGCCAGGGTGCTATCCCCGGTACGCGTCACCTCCACATAACTGTCATTGCTGGAGCCTGATCCCCCTGCACCAGTAGCCCCCGCAGCTGTCGCCGGCAGGACCGCTAACGGATCCTGTCCATCAGCCAGTGCTTGCTGAATCTGCGCAATATCAGTGCCATCCGTCTGCACTGGGTGAGCGCTATGGCCTTCTCCCTTGGCAGTTGCTGGCACATCTTGTTGTTCGCCCTGTTGGTAAGGAACAGTCTGCATGACCGCCTTGTCACCCATTTCAATGTGGGCGCCCTTCGGCAACACCTCTCCGACCTTGACCGGATGGCGCGAACCATCTTCCGCAATCAGAAAAGCCTGTTCGTTCAGATTCAGGACCATCACATCCTGTGCGATCAACAACTGCTTCATTTGAGCACCTACACAACCAACGGGAATCCAGATACTCAATAATACTGATACGAAACCGTTAACACTCCATTAAAAAATCGAAAACTCCACGACGTAACTTTGGAAATTTGTTCACTAAATTTCAGGATTGATTTAATTTTGAACACATCGAAACACAAACCATTCGATATGGCTTCATTTGGATAAAAACGCATAAGCTGGGCATGGATTCCTTGATACCCGCTCACATTTTGTTTTTCTAGGCCCAAAAAAAGAACACCGTCCTGACGGACGGTGTTCTGGTATCGCGCAGTAATCAGTTAACGATTACAGAACGTCGATGGCATTCAGTTCCTTGAAGGCCAGCACCAGGCGGGCGATCATGGTGTCCTGGCCCTTGCGCAGCCATACGCGCGGGTCATAGTACTTCTTGTTCGGAGAATCAACGCCTTCCGGGTTGCCCAGCTGACCCTGCAGGTAAGCTTCCTTGTCCTTGTAGTAGTTCAGGATGCCTTCCCAGGTAGCCCACTGGGTGTCGGTGTCGATGTTCATCTTCACCACGCCGTAGCTAACGGATTCTTCGATTTCCTGAGCGGTAGAGCCCGAACCACCGTGGAATACGAAGTTCAGGGACTTGGCCGGCAGGTTGTACTTTTCAGAAACGTACTTCTGGGAAGCGTCCAGGATGGACGGGGTCAGCTTGACGTTACCCGGCTTGTAAACACCGTGTACGTTGCCGAAAGAGGCAGCGATGGTGAAACGCGGGCTGATCTTGGACAGACGCTCGTAAGCGTAGGCCACATCTTCCGGCTGGGTGTACAGGGAGGACTGATCCATGTGGCTGTTGTCCACACCGTCTTCTTCGCCACCAGTGCAACCCAGTTCCAGTTCCAGGGTCATGCCCATCTTGGCCATGCGTTCCAGGTACTTGCAGCAGATGTCGATGTTTTCTTCCAGGGATTCTTCAGACAGATCCAGCATGTGGGAAGAGAACAGCGGCTTGCCGGTTTCGGCAAAGTGCTTTTCACCAGCGTCCAGCAGACCGTCGATCCACGGCAGCAGCTTCTTGGCAGCGTGGTCGGTGTGAACGATAACCGGCACACCGTAGTATTCAGCAACAGCGTGAACGTGCTTGGCACCAGAGATAGCACCCAGGATGGCAGCCTGCTGGCCTTCCAGCTTCAGACCCTTACCAGCGATGAATGCAGCACCGCCGTTAGAGAACTGAACGATAACCGGAGCCTTGACCTTGGAAGCAGCTTCCAGAACGGCGTTGATGGAGTCGGTACCAACGCAGTTAACAGCCGGCAGGGCAAACTTGTTGGCCTTGGCTACTTCGAATACTTTCTGTACGTCGTCGCCAGTGATGACGCCCGGCTTAACAAAGTCAAAAATCTTAGACATATCTGTGGTCCTATCGAGTTTTCTATTTTGGCCGGTAAAGGCCAAAAGGGGGGGAACAGAATCTCGTCACGGGGACGAACAAACGGGAGGATCTCTCCTCCCGTTCATCAGGCTTTAGGCCTTGGCGCGTTCTTCCAGGATGGCAACAGCCGGCAGCTTCTTGCCTTCAACGAATTCCAGGAAGGCACCACCACCGGTGGAGATGTAGGAAACCTTGTCTGCGATACCGAACTTGTCGATAGCAGCCAGGGTGTCACCACCGCCAGCGATGGAGAAAGCCGGAGATTCGGCAATCGCCTTGGCAATGATTTCGGTGCCCTTGGCGAACTGGTCGAATTCGAATACGCCTACCGGACCGTTCCACAGGATGGTCTTGGCATTCATGATGATGTCAGCCAGGGCCTTGGCAGAATCCGGACCGATGTCGAAAATCATATCGTCATCAGACACGTCAGCCACAGACTTGGTCACAGCCGGGGTAGATTCGGAGAATTCCTTACCTACTACTACATCGGTAGTTGCCGGGATGGAGGTCTCAGCAGCCAGCTTCTTGGCGGTGTCGATCAGGTCGTGTTCGCACAGGGACTTACCAACGTTGTGGCCAGCAGCAGCGATAAAGGTGTTGGCGATGCCACCACCAACCACCAGCTGGTCAGCAATCTTGGACAGGGATTCCAGTACGGTCAGCTTGGTAGAAACCTTGGAGCCGCCAACGATGGCAACCATCGGACGAGCCGGCTTGTCCATGGCCTTACCCAGGGCTTCCAGCTCGGCAGCCAGCAGCGGGCCGGCACAAGCAACGGTCGCGAACTGGGCAACACCGTAGGTAGAACCTTCAGCGCGGTGGGCAGTACCGAAAGCGTCCATCACGAAGACGTCACACAGGGCAGCGTACTTCTTGGCCAGCTCTTCGGTGTTCTTCTTTTCGCCCTTGTTGAAACGGCAGTTTTCCAGAACAACCAGCTCACCGGCGGCAACTTCTACGCCTTCCAGGTAATCCTTGGCCAGGCGAACCGGGCAGGACAGCTTGTCTTTCAGATAGTTAACAACCGGCAGCAGAGAGAACTCTTCGTTGTACTCGCCTTCAGTCGGACGACCCAGGTGGGAGGTAATCATCAGCTTAGCGCCCTTTTCCAGCGCCAGCTTGATGGTCGGCAGAGTGGCTTCGATACGCGCGGCGGAGGTAACCTTACCATCCTTCACAGGTACGTTCAGGTCAGCACGAACCAGTACGCGCTTACCAGCCAGATCCAGGTCAGTCATTTTGATAACAGACATATTCAGTCCTCTATGGATTTTCAGACAAAACAATGAGCCTGTTTTTCCCATGGCGGTGCACATCTTGGGCAAACCGCATCATGGGTGGCGGGTGATCCGTAGCAATCCGGCCCGAATCCATCCGCCAACTGCCACGTCAACGACATGACAGTAAAAAGAAGGGAGAGCTTCGTGGTCTCTCTTGGCAAGGTTGTATTCTAGCGCAACTTCTTGCCTCTGCGTCTTGACGCATATCAGGCCAGTCGCAGTTAAACGGCTTATACATTTGTGAAGGCAGGCGGGATTCATCTCCGCAAAATTCAAGCTGACTCACAGAAACCGTTAACGCGGCGGGCGCATCGAGTTTACTTGGCTTATGGCTCAAAGGCGATAGTCGCTTGCGGATTTATGCAAAAAAAACGGGAGCCGAAGCTCCCGTTTACGCAGAGGTGTTATCAGAACAGGGACTCAGCCTGAGCGACCACATTCTCAACGGTGAAGCCGAACTCCTTGAACAACAGTTCAGCTGGAGCGGACTCGCCGAAGCTGCGCATGCCGATGATCTTGCCGTTCAGCCCGACGTATTTGTACCAGTAGTCGGCGATGCCGGCTTCGATAGCCACACGGCGGGTCACTGACGACGGCAGGACAGATTCCTTGTACTCGACGCTCTGTGCATCGAAGGCATCGGTCGCCGGCATGGAGACCACGCGCACCTTGCGGCCCTTGGCTTCCAGCTCAGTGGCAGCCGCCATGGCCAGTTCCACTTCGGAACCGGTAGCGATCAAGATCAGGTCCGGGGTACCGGCCGCATCCTTCAGCACATAACCGCCCTTGGCCACGTCCGCCAGTTGCTGTTCGTTGCGATCCATCTGCGCCAGGTTCTGGCGGGAGAAGATCAGCGCGGTCGGGCCATCCTGACGTTCAATCGCATACTTCCAGGCCACCGCAGATTCAACCTGGTCACACGGACGCCAGGTGCTCATGTTCGGGGTCAGACGCAGCGAGGCAATCTGTTCTACCGGCTGATGGGTCGGGCCATCTTCACCCAGACCGATCGAGTCATGGGTATAAACGAAGATCGAGCGCTGCTTCATCAGGGCGGCCATACGCACCGCATTACGGGCATACTCCATAAACATCAGGAAGGTCGCGCCGTACGGGACCAGACCACCATGCAGGGCTGCGCCGTTCATGATCGCGGACATGCCGAACTCACGCACACCGTAGTGCATGTAGTTGCCGGACGCGTCATCAGCGGTGATCGACTTGGAGCTCTTGTGGATAGTCAGGTTGCTCGGTGCCAGGTCGGCAGAGCCGCCCAGCAGTTCCGGCAACAGGGCACCGAAGGCATCCAGCGCATTCTGGCTGGCCTTACGGGTGGCAATCTTGGACGGATTGGCCTGCAGCTTGGCAATGAACGCAGCGGATTCTGCAGACCAGTTGGCCGGCAGCTTGCCCTGCATACGACGTTCGAATTCGGCAGCCAGCTCCGGGTAGGCCGCACGGTATGCCGCCAGCTGTTCAGCCCATTCGCGTTCGACCACGGCACCATCAGTGCGCGCGTTCCACTCACCGGCAATCTCTTCCGGGATCACGAACGGCTCATATGGCCAGCCGAGGAACTCACGGGCCGCAGCGATTTCGGCAGCCCCCAGCGGCGAACCGTGGCAGTCATGGGAACCGGCCTTGTTCGGCGAACCGAAGCCAATCACGGTCTTGCAGCACAGCAGTGACGGCTTGTCAGTCACAGCACGCGCCTGCTCGATAGCGGCCTTGATGGCGTCCGGATCGTGACCGTCAACGCCACGTACTACGTGCCAGCCGTAGGCTTCGAAACGGGCGGCGGTATCATCGGTGAACCAGCCTTCGACATGACCATCGATGGAGATGCCGTTGTCATCCCAAAAGGCCACCAGCTTGCCCAGTTTCAGGGTACCGGCCAGCGAACAGGCTTCATGGGAGATACCTTCCATCATGCAACCGTCACCCATGAAGACATAGGTGTGATGGTCAACGATCTGATGGCCGGGACGGTTGAACTGTGCGGCCATGATCTTTTCAGCCAGCGCCATGCCGACCGCATTGGTGATGCCCTGCCCCAGCGGACCGGTGGTGGTTTCATCGCCCGGCGCATCACCATACTCCGGGTGGCCCGGGGGGCGTGAGTGCAGTTGGGGGACGTGTGTCAGATCGTCG
>JAYROM010000023.1:0-16649 GCA_041911695.1 Aeromonadaceae bacterium | reverse complement strand
TTGGCGATGATGCGTTGTGAGGTGGCGACGTCGGTTTCGCCACCGAACATCATGGCGCCCAGACATAAAGGCGAGACTTGCAGGGCACTGCGGCCGAGATAGCGATAATCCATGTGCGGATTCCTCTTCAATGGTGATGGGCGGTGCGGCGAATAACCCGAAGCGTTGCCCCGCCCGCGATACAAAAGCTGTGGGTGCACTATAGGATCAGGCTACACTGTGCGGTAGATAGACAAATCTGCATGCTATGGTGAAATAAATTCACCAATTAATCGCGCGTGATCGCCAATACGCGCCGCCTTTATCACCCCCGTCAGGCAATCGGTATGGCCAAAGAGAATCTCAATGATCTGCAAGCATTCGTGGTGGTCGCCCGCGAGCAAAGTTTTACCCGCGCCGCAGCGCAACTCGGGGTGTCGCGTTCGGCGTTAAGCCATGCTATGCAAGCACTGGAGGCACGGTTGGGTGTGCGTCTGCTGGCGCGCACCACGCGCAGTGTGTCGACCACCGAAGCGGGGGCCCGACTACTGTCGGTGCTGGCGCCACGCTTTGACGAGATCGAGCACGAGCTGGGTGTGCTCAGCGCGCTGCGTGACAAACCGGCGGGTACGGTGCGCATTACCGCGCATGACCATGCGGTGGCTACCGTGCTCTGGCCAAGGTTACGACCACTGCTCGAGGAGTACCCGGATATCCATATCGAGTTCAGCGTCGATTACGGCTTTACCGATATCGCCGCGCAGCGTTTTGATGCCGGGGTGCGGCTTGGCGATCAGGTCGACAAGGATATGATTGCGGTGCGACTCGCGCCCGATTTACGGATGGCGATGGTGGGTTCCCCGACCTATCTTGCCGGGCGAGCGCTGCCGCTGACCCCGCAGGATCTGACCGCGCATTGCTGCATCAACCTGCGCTTGCCCACGCATGGCGGGCTGTATGCCTGGGAGTGTGAGCAAGGGGATCAGCTGATCAATGTGCGCGTGCAAGGGCAGACCACCTTCAATAACAGCTATCTGATGCTGCAAGCTGCACTGGATGGCGCCGGACTGGCCTTCCTGCCGCACGACATGGTGCAACCCTATTTTGAGTGCGGACAACTGGTGCCGGTACTGGAAACCTGGTGGCCGACTTTCCCCGGTTATCACCTCTACTACACCAGCCGCCGGCAGATCCCGCCAGCACTGGCGCTGGTGATTGAACGGCTGCGCTGGCGCGGCTAATGCACACGCCCGGAGAGGCCGGGCGTGTGGGATCAGACCATTAATGTGTTAAGCCAGAATGTGTTAAGCCAGCTGGCTGCGCAGGGTCCGGGCGGCGGCCACCATATTGGTCAGCGCCGGGAGGACCTCATGCCACTGACGGGTCTTGAGGCCGCAGTCCGGATTGACCCATAACCGCTGCGCAGGGATGCGCGCCGCAGCTTGTTGCATCAGTGCCACCATATGCGCTTCGCTGGGGATATTCGGCGAGTGGATATCGTAGACACCCGGGCCAATGTCGTTGGGATAGGCGAAGTGATCAAAGGCATCCAGCAGCGCCATATCCGAACGCGAGGTCTCGATGGTGATCACGTCGGCATCCATGCTGGCGATAGCCGCGATGATGTCGTTGAACTCCGAATAACACATATGGGTATGGATCTGCGTCTCATCCTGCACGCCATTGGCGCTGATCCGGTAGGCGGTGATTGCCCAGTCCAGATAGGCCTGCCACTGTGCCTTGCGCAGCGGTAACCCTTCACGCAGTGCTGCCTCGTCGATCTGGATGATCTGCACCCCAGCGCGCTCCAGATCTTGCACCTCCTCTCGAATCGCCAGCGCCAGTTGTTGGCAGGTGACGGCGCGCGGTTGGTCATCACGAACAAATGACCAGTTCAGGATGGTGACCGGGCCGGTAAGCATGCCTTTCATCGGCCGCTGGGTCAGCGACTGCGCATACTGGGTCCACTGTACCGTCATGGGGTGCGGGCGGCTGATGTCGCCAAACAGGATCGGCGGTTTGACACAGCGTGAGCCGTAGGATTGCACCCAGCCAAATTGGCTGAACACATAGCCGGCCAGTTGTTCGCCAAAGTACTCCACCATGTCATTGCGCTCGGCCTCGCCATGGACCAGCACATCCAGATCCAGCGCCTCCTGCTCGCGCACGCAGCGGGCAATTTCAGCCTGCATCGCAGCCTGGTAGCGGGTCGCCTCCAGTCGACCGGCCTTGAATTCACGGCGCACCTTCCGAATTTCGGCGGTCTGCGGGAAGGAGCCGATAGTGGTGGTCGGGAAGGGGGGCAGTTGCAGACGTGCCGCCTGTTTGGCCGCGCGCACCGCATAAGGGCTCTGACGATCACCACTGCGGGCATCCAGTGTGGCCAAGGCGGCCTTGACCGCTGGGTTATGCACCCGCGCCGAGTGTCGTCTGGCGGTCAGAGCGGCTTGATTCTCGGCCAAGGCGTTGGCCACCGCCTGCGTTCCCTGATTTAACGCCGTGGCCAGCACCTCCAGCTCGGCCAGCTTCTGGATGGCAAAGGCCAGCCAGGATTTGATCTCGCGGTCGAGCTGTTGTTCGCTATCCAGATCCACCGGGACATGCAGCAGCGAGCAGCTTGGTGCCAGCCACAAGCGGTCACCCAGGCGCGCGGCCAGCGGGGTCAGCCAGTCCAAGGTGGCATTGAGGTCGGTTTTCCACACATTACGACCATTGATCACCCCGAGAGAGACCACACTATGCGGCGGCAGGCTGGCGATCAGCCGGGCGACCTCATCCCGGGCATTGATCGCATCCAGATGCACCCCAGCGACCGGCAGGCGTGCCACCAGGGGCAGATTGTCCTGCAGTTGGCCAAAGTAGGTCGTGAGCAGCAGCTTGACCGGGCAGTGTGCGAGCTGTTGATAGGCCAGTTCAAACGCTTGTTGCCAGCGCGCCTCCAGTTCGGTCACCAGGATCGGCTCATCGATCTGCACCCATTCAACCCCGGCAGCCGCCAACTGTTGCAGCAACTGGGCATACACCGGCAGCAACTGCGGCAACAGGGCCAGCGGATCGGAACCATCCTTGCTCTTGCCGATCGCCAGGTAGGTGAGGGGGCCAACGATGACCGGTTTGATCTGTCCGGTCTGCTGGCGTGCTTCACTGATCTGCGTCAACAGCCGTGACGGGTCGAGCGCAAAACGGGTGGTGGCGGTAAATTCCGGCACGATGTAGTGATAATTTGTGTCAAACCACTTGGTCATCTCGCCGGCGGCCACGCCGCCACAGCACGTCGCATGTTCGGTTGCGTGCTGGGCAGAGCGACCGCGGGCGACACGGAAATAGTTATCCAGCGGGTCACCGTGGAACTGCTGCACACGGGCGGGCAGATTGCCCAGGGTAAAGCTCATATCGAGGATCTGATCGTAAAACGCAAAGTCACCGACCGGCAGATAGTCGAGTGCGGCCTGCGCCTGCCAGTGGCGCTGGCGCAAACTGGCACCGAGCGCTTGCAGCGCGTCAGCTGATGACTGCCCCTGCCAGTAGGCCTCAAGGGCGAACTTGAGTTCGCGTTGGGCACCGATGCGAGGAAAACCGAGATTATGGGTAATGGCCATATGCGCTCCTTGTTCTGTTTTTTGGATGTTTAGGTGTATAGATGGCCATTCTGTGGTGCGGGATAGATTAAAAAAAATGATATGATTTCATCAAACAATGAATTTCTTTCACCGGAAATAGACCACAAAGGAACCTTATGGCCATCCTGGAACGCGTGCATCTGATCATTATCCGCACCATCGAGCAGCAGGGCTCGTTAACGGCGGCGGCCGCTGCACTGCATTTGACTCAGTCCGCCCTTAGCCATGCCATCCGCAAGTTGGAGAGCCAGCTCGGGGTCGAGCTCTGGCACCGCGAGGGGCGCGGCTTGCGGCTAACCCAGGCCGGGGAGTACCTGCTGGCCGCAGCCAACCGGCTGGAGCCGCAGCTGACCTATGTCGAGCAGCGCTTGCAGCAGTTTGCCAATGGCGAGCGCGGCACGCTGCGTATTGGTATGGAGTGTCATCCCTGCTACCTGTGGCTGCTGAAAATTGTCTCGCCCTATCTGGCGCAGTGGCCGTCGGTCGAGGTGGATGTGAAGCAGAAGTTCCAGTTCGGCGGTATCGGTGCGCTGTTTGGCTACGAGATCGATATGCTGGTGACGCCAGATCCGCTACACAAACCGGGGCTAATCTTCGAGCCGGTATTCGACTATGAGCAGGTGCTGGTGGTGGGGGCGAATCATCCGCTGCGCAATAAAGCCTATGCGTTGCCTGCGGATCTGCAGGGCGAGGTGTTGATCACCTATCCGGTCTCGACTGACCGGCTGGATATCTATACTCGGTTTTTGATCCCAGCCGGGATCACGCCGCGGCATCAGAAGGTGATCGAGACGACCGATATCCTGCTGCAGATGGTGGCCAGTGGTCGTGGCGTGGCGGCATTGCCGCGTTGGTTGGTCGAGGAGCAGTCCGCGCAATTCCCGATCTATCCGGTCAAACTCGGGCCGGAGGGGGTGCCCAAGCAGATCTATCTGGGCTATCGGGCGTTGGATGCCGACCTCGACTACTTGCAGGATTTTCTCGCCCTGGCGCGCCGCTATCAGCAGGGGCTTTGCGGCTAGAAAAAACCGTCACCAGGGGGGCTGGCAACGGTCTGCTGGATCCCTGCGTCGGCAGGTTACCGACGCAGGGGCTGGTTGACGTGGGCCGTGGCGGCCGTCGGTTACCAGCGGTAGTTAATTTTGGCCATCGCGCTACGGCCTTCACCATAGAAGCAGGCCCAGGTCGCCGAGCAGGTGGAGACATACTCGTGATCAAACAGGTTGTTGACCGTCAACTGCGCACGCGCCCCCTTCAGGCTGCTCGAGGCCTTGCCCAGATCGTAACCGACCGACAGATCCGCCAGTGTATAGTGCGGTACCTTGAGGGCATTGGTTCGGCTGTAGGTCTCGCCGACATAACGCACACCAGCCCCCATATCCAGGCCCATATCAAACTGGTAGCCCAACCAAGAGGAGGCCGAATGACGCGGCACCCACTGGGTCTTGAGACCGACTTCTGAGGCGTTGTCCGATTTCAGCGTCTTGGCATCGAGATAGGTGTAGCTGGTGGTCCAGGTCAGTGCCTTGGTCAGGCCGGCGCGGGTTTCCACTTCTACCCCCTTGGAGCCCACCTCACCGGTCTGGTCGCTCAGACGGGTCACCGGATCGGTGGTCACCACGTTCTGCTGTTTCAGATCAAAGACGGCGACGGTGGCCTGCACGTCATGCGCCTTGGGGGCGTATTTGACACCGGCTTCGCGTTGCTTGGCGGTCGTCGGCTTGAACAGGTTACCGCTGGCATCGGTGGTGGTAATGGGCTCGAACGAGGTGGCATAGCTGATGTACGGGGCAATACCATTGTCGAAGGTATACATCACCCCGGCACGACCGGTGGCCTTGCTGGCTGTGGTGTCGATGTGGCTGCTGCCGAGACGATCATGCACCGAGAGATCGGCATGGTCATGACGGCCAGAAAGCACCAGATTCCAGCGGCCAACCTCCATCTGATCTTGCAGGTAAACCCCTAACTGCTTGCGGGTCTGCAACTCATTGATGGTGGGCGACAGGGTGATATCACTGGTATCCAGCCCATAGACCGGGTTGGTCCAGTCCAGATCCAGATCGTTGTCGGCATCCCTGTCTGACCAACTACGGTTGTCGTACTGGTAGCGCTTGTAATCCACACCACCGAGCAGCGTATGACGGACCGCACCGGTCTGCAGCTGGTATTCGGCCTGGTTATCGATGCCGGTGCTGTTGACCTTGTCATTAAACTTTTGCGCCCAGCGATTCATGACGGTCTGGCTGCTGTCTGCCCAACTATCAAAGATGACCGTCTTGGTCTGCTGCTGCAGGCGGGTATAGCGCGCATTCTGGCGCAGGGTCAGTTTGTCATTGACCACGTACTCCATCTGGTAGCCGATCGAATTCTGTTCGCGGTTGGCGTTTTCCCAGTTCGGATCACTGACAAAGAAGCTGGTCGGGATCTTGCCGTTGGCATTCGACAACAAGGTGCCCTCAGCCGGCAGGAAGTTACGGTAACCGGCATCCGGGTCCTTCTGGAAGCTGGCCAGCAGGGTGAAGCTGAACTGGTCATTGGGTTGGAAGGTTACCGATGGTGCGATCGCATAACGCTCTTCGTTAACGAATTTCTCCTGCCCGTCACGGGCGGTCGCGATACCGGCCACCCGGAACAACATCTTGCCACTGTCATCGGTCGCGCCACCCAGATCAAAGGCCGCCTGTCGACGGTTGTTGGTACCGGTGGCGATCTCGATTTCATGTACTGGGGTGCGGGTAGGGCGCTTGCTGGTCAGGCTGATCAGGCCTCCCGGCGCAGACTGGCCGTAGAGCACTGAAGCCGGGCCATGGATCAGCTCAACCTTCTCCAGCAGCCAGGGGTCAATCTGCGGTGACAGACTGGCACCGCTCGAGCCGGAGGCAAAGCTGATCCCATCAAGGTATTGCGGCAGATAGCCGCTCATCCCGCGTGCCATCACCTCATCATTGCGGTTCGAGGTGCCGCGATAGTTGGTGACCACGCCACTGGAATAGTTGAGTGCCTCGGCGACCGAGGTGACCCCCTTTTCGTCCATCTCTTTCTTGGTAACCACCGAGACGGTTTGCGGCGTTTTGCTTAATGGGGTGGCGGTCTTGGAGGCAGTGGTACTCACCGTCTTGCTGGTGGTGGGGTTGTTCTGTTGCGCATCGGCCTGTACCAGTACCTGCTGCAGCACGGTCGGCTGTTGCTCCGCCAGGGCTGGTTGCAGCAATAACGGAATCAGCGCACCTAGCAGCGAACGGGCCAAGCGGGTGGCCTGTGGTGTCGGTGCTGAGGCAGCGAGTGGGGGGCGGTGTGGCGTCACACGGGCAAGCATGTCAGTCATAGTGTGTCCTTATTGTGGTTGTCATTGAGGGCTTGCTTTCCCTTCATCCAGAAAAGGGTGACACGCATCATAATATTAATGATAATGATTCTCAATATGATGTTAAGAAGGATTAAGTCATGCAAGAAGAGGCCAGCGAGCGTGAACGGATCACCGGGGAGGCGCCACGCAACGACGGGGGGCAGATCAGTCGACTGTTTTCGCGTTGGCTCGCCTGCTACCGAGCGCCCCAGTCGTGGGCTACCGGCGCGCAGCCGGAAGGTGAGCCAGGGCCGGCTGTGAATGAGCCAACCGGGGTTGGCAGTGCGCAGTGGTGGGCCAATGTGACCGCCAAAGGTTGCCCGCTGTTTGCGCCGCTGACCGCAGATCGCTACGAAGTGCTGTTTCTGTGGCGTGACCCGCAAGGCAATGCCCGGCACTCGACCACTCAAACCGTCTATATGGATGTCAATTCGGTTACCGATCACCACAGTCCGACGCCGGCGATGATGCAGCGCTGGCCAGGCACCGATGTCTGGTATTGGTTGATGCAGGTGCCGGCCGATTGGCGCGGGGCTTACCAGTTTATTCCCTGCCCGGCAGCGCTTTGTCATGACCCGCTGCGTGCTGCGCGAGAGCCGGGCTACCAGCGTCAGTGGTGGATCAGCCTGCAAGCGCTGGCAGTACGTGATCCGCTTAATCCGGTTCGTGCACAGCGTAGTCAGTGGGGCGCTCGCCAGTCCGCCTTGCAGATGCCACGTGCGCCGGCGCAACCAGCATGGACCAGTTTTGATTTGGGAGCCGATACCATTCCGCCTACCGTGGTCGAGATGGCGTGGGAGAGCCCACGGCTGGGCAATCGACGGTCGGTGTGGCGTTACCAGACCGGGCATGCGGTGCAGACGAGTACCGGGCGGTCCAGCGCCAAGGCAGGGCAAGCTGAACAGCCTTTGCCTCTGGTCATTCTGTTGGATGGGCGGTTCTGGGCGGAGAATATGCCGGTGTTTGATGCGCTGGAATATGAGACCCGTAGTGGTCGGTTGCCCCCCGCGCTCTACCTGTTGATCGACGAGATCGATATCGAGACCCGCAGTATCGAGCTGCCCTGTAATCCGGTCTTCTGGGAAGCCGTGCTACAGGAACTGCTGCCTCAGGTGGCGGCCGAGGTGCCGGTAACACAACAGGCGTCGCAGACTGTGGTCGCCGGGCAGAGCTTTGGCGGGCTGGCCGCGCTCTATGCCGGGCTGCATTGGCCAACACGCTTCGGGGCAGTACTCAGCCAATCAGGTTCATTCTGGTGGCCGGATCGCACGCTGGTGCATAAGGTGGCCGATCCGATCCATGGACGATTGCCGGGGGCGGGCGGCTGGCTGACCGACTACGCTAGGCAACATGGCCTGGCCACGCCGCTCAAGGTCTGGCTGGAGGCCGGCACCCGGGAGGGGGAGATGATTAGCCTGTCCGAAACGATGAGCGAGGTATTGCAGGCTGGGCCCCATCAGGTGGCATGTCGCGCCTTTGAGGGCGGGCATGACCGCCTGTGCTGGCGCGGCGGTCTGCTGGCGGGGCTGAGCTGGTTACTAGCCGACTGACGGGGCGACCCCGGCGAGTTGCACCGGTGCCCGATGCGGCAGAATGAGCGGGGTGCCGGTTACCGGATCGGCGATCACGGTACAGGCCAGTGCAAACACCTCACGTAACAGCTCGGCGGTCACAATCTCGCCCGGCGCCCCCTCGGCGATAATCTGCCCGTCGCGCATGGCAATCAGGTGGTTGGCATAACGGCAGGCCTGGTTGATGTCGTGCAAGACGGCAACCAGGGTGCGCCCGGTTTGCTGGTTCAGGGCATGAAACAGCTCCAGCAGCTCGATTTGATGGCTGATATCCAGATAGGTGGTCGGCTCATCCAGCAACATTAACGGGGTATCCTGTGCCAGCACCATAGCCACCCATACCCGCTGGCGCTGACCACCGGACAAGGCTTCGACGCGGTGATTGGCCAGTGCACTCAGACCGGTCATTGCCAACGCCGAGTTGACCGCCCGCTCATCCTCATCGCGCCAGCCCTGCAGCCAGGACTGGTGCGGATAGCGCCCGCGCGATACCAGCTCATGCACCCGCATCCCTTCCGGGGCAACCGCACTCTGTGCCAGCAAGCCCATTTGCCGGGCGAGAGCCCGGCCGCTGTAGTGCTGCAGCGCATGGCCATCAAGCAGGATCTGCCCCTGCTGTGGGGTGATCAGTCGGCATAGGGTGCGCAGCAGGGTGGATTTGCCACAACCATTTGGCCCAATGATCGCGGTGAAGGTACCGGCTGGAATCCGTACATCCAGACCTTTTGCCACCGGATGGTCCGGATAACCAAAGTGCAGTTGATGGCCGACCAGCAGATCGGCCTGTGGGGCTGGGCTCAGGGCGATATTCATGATGATGTGCGCACCTCGGTGATAAGCAGATAGAGAAGATAGAAGCCGCCCAACGTGATGCTGATCACCCCGACCGGTAGTTGGATGCCGGGTAGCAGATGTTGGGCAAGCAGATCGGCGGCGAGCACCAGCAGGGCACCAGTGAGGCCAATATGCAGCAACGACGGCGAAGGGTGACCGAGCAGACGGGCGGTGATTGGTGGTGCGGCGAGCGCAATAAACGGGATCGGCCCGGTCATGGCGGTGGCGATCGCGGTCAGGGCTGTGGCAGCCAACATCAACAGCAGGCGTACGCGGTGTACCGGCACGCCGGTGGCACTGGCGGTATCGTCGCCGAGCGCTATCTGTTGCAAGGGGCGCGTGCCCAGCAGACAGAGCAGCAGACAGGGCAGGATACCGGCAGCCACCGGCAGATATTTTTGCCAGGTCATCCCGTTCAGACTGCCGACACTCCACTGCACGGCGGTCATCGCCGAATCGAGGGTGGTACTCATCATCAGCCAGATGTTCAGTGCATTCAGCAGGGCGCTGACTGCAATACCGATGATGATCAGACGTAAGCGCGATAGCCCTCGTTGCCAGGCAAGAGCAAATATCAGCAGGGCGGTCAGGGTGCCGCCGAGCAGCGCCCCCAATGCCATCGCCAGCTCATTACCCTGCCACACCATGACGGTGAGCAGGACGCCACTCCAGGCGCCGGTGTTAAACCCGATCACATCCGGACTGCCCATCGGATTGCGCAACAAGGACTGAAAGACACCGCCCGCGATGGCCAACGCCAGGCCGACGGTGATGGCCATCAACAGCCGCGGCAGCCGCCATTGCCAAATCACGGTTTGAAAGACCGGAGAGCCCTGCCGCCACAGGGCTTGCCAGATCTGTGTCAGGTCGAGCTGCAGGGTGCCGAGCGCCAAACCGGCCAGCAACAGCACGCAGAGCAGTACACATTGCATACCGCCGATCCGCCGCTGATGTCGCTGGCGGTGCTGGCGCAGACGACCAATCGTCAGTACGGGCAGGCTGGTGGATAGTCGGCTCATGAACTGGCCCTCTCATGACGGCGCACCAGCCAGATCATGACCGGCGCCCCCAACAGGGCGGTGACCACCGCCACGCGGATACCGTTGGTCAGCAGAAAGCGGCCGACAATATCTGCCGATAACAGCAAGGTCGGTGACAACAGGCAGGCCAGCCCCATCATCCGGCGATGGTCCTGCCCGATCAGCCAGCGCACCAGATGGGGGATCATCAGGCCGATAAAGCCAATTGGGCCGGTCAGCGCGGTGGCGGTACCGACCAGCAGGGTGATGGCCAGCAGGGTGAGCAGCAGGATGCGCTGCGGATGGCTGCCGAGTGCGGTGGCCATCTGTCGGCCCAGCGCCAGTGCATTCAACGGCGTGGCCAGCAACAGGGCGAGCAGCAGACCACTGAGTAGCAGTGGCATGGCGCGCCATACTGGCTCCATCGCCATGATGTCGATCGAGCCGGCGTTCCAGAAGCGCAGACGCTCGAACGCGGCTGGATTGAGCAAGGTGATCGCCGAGGAGAGTCCGATCAGCAGGGCATTAATAGCGACGCCGGCCAAGACGATATGCGCGGGGTGCGCAGCATGCCCTTTAAGATTGCCGAGTACAAAGACCAGCAACGCACAGGCAAAGGTGCCGAGCAGGGCGCAACTGATGATCATCGATTGGTTGGCAATGCCTCCGACGGCAACCACCAGCACCACGGCGAAACTGGCGCTGGCGTTGATCCCGAGCAGGCCAGGATCGGCCAATGGATTGCGGGTGAGGGTCTGCATCAGGATGCCGCTCACCCCGAGCGCCATGCCGACCAGTAACCCGAGCAGGGTGCGTGGCAGACGGCCATGCAGGATCAGCGGTGAATAGCCATTGATCTCGCCGCTCAGGGTCTGCCAGACCGCCCGCGCCGGAATGGGTTGGGCGCCGAGCAACAGACTCGCCAGACAGACTGCGCCCAGCAGGAGCAGTCCGGCGATCCAAATGAGCATCTCTCGCCTCATGAGGCGGGTTGCTCATGGTTTGGCGTCGTCTTGCTATATTGACGGGCCAGCCGTGCCAGCAAATGCGAGGCGCTGTAGTAGTCGAGGCGGAACGTATCCGCCCCCAGGGCGTAGACCCGTCGCGCCTGTACTGCGGGCAGATTGGTCAGCAGCGGGTTAGCGAGTAGCTGGCCCACGCTATGGTCGTCGGTGGCAAACAGCAGCAGATCATGCCCTTGCAGCGCCTCGGCAAAGCGCTCGCCCGAGACGGGGATAATATCCCGTCGCCCCAGGGCCACTGTTTGTTGACGCAAGGATGCGGGCAGCGGTGCCAGTTGCAGGCCTATCTCCTGCAGCAGACGGCCCTGCGCGGACTCCGGGGTCCAGATATTGGCGCCTGAACCATCGTCGTTATAGACCATGGCGGTCACCGGTTGTGCGGGCAGCACCGCCTGCTGGCGCAGGGCGCGGATATCGCGGGCAAATTGTTGGCTGAGCTCGGCGGCTCGCTGCTCATGTCCGGTGGCGGTCCCGAGCAGGGTGGCGACATCCTGCCAGCGGCGGTCATCGTAGTTGACAACCAGGACAGGAGCGATGGTCGACAATATCGCCTTGGCCTTCAGCGCCGAGTCCCCGCCGGTAGCGGCGACCACAATCAGATCTGGCTGCATCGCCAGCACCGCATCAGCGTTGACTTCGCCCTGATATAGCGCCTTGACGCCGCGCGCACGGGCAATCGCGCCCCATTGGCTGAAAAACCCCTGCTGATCACTGACGCCACCAGTGTGGCGCACACTGGCCGAGGCAATCACGGGTGCATCAATCGACAGCAGAGCTCCGGTCAGGGTGACGCTGGTTGAGACAATCCGTTGTGGTGGGGCCTTGAGGGTCAGTGGACCATTCGGCGTCTGCAGCGTGCGCGGCCAGCCTTGGCTTGCCGTGGTCGGTTGAGCGGTGCTGACGGGATGGATGGGTGAAGCAGGGGGGGCGGAGGGCGATGGTGTATGACTATCAATGCGGCCACAGGCCGTCAGCACAACCAGGCAAGCAATAGCAAGAAGACGAATCATGAGAGGTTATCAATCGCAGGTGATTTCTGCGAATGATAACGCTTCTCATGTTGATGATCCAGATGCCATCTGCCTGGCGCGCTATCCCGCCGGGCAGCTGGTTAGCCGAGTAAACGCACGCGGTAGCTGCGGCCCTTGATCTTGCCGTCGTTCAGGCGCTTCAGCGCGGCCTTGGCCTGGCTGCGGCGTACCGCGACGTAGGAGAACTGATCCTGCACCTGGATCTTGCCGACCTGATCACCGGCCAGACCGGTTTCGCCGGTCAGCGCGCCAAGAATATCGCCCGGACGCAGTTTGTCCTTGCGGCCGCCGCCGATGGAGATGGTGGCAAATTCCGGCGCTACCGGGCGCAGTTCGCTACTGAGTGAGCCCAGATCCGCCTGCGGCAGGGTGGTGTTCAGGTACTCTTCGATCACGGTGACGCGCTGTGCTTCATTGGCCTGATACAGGCTGAGTGCCAGGCCCTGCTGCCCGGCACGACCGGTACGGCCGATGCGGTGGACATGCACTTCCGGGTCATAGGTCAGCTCGTAGTTGATCACCGCACCGAGCTCCTTGATATCCAGCCCGCGCGCTGCCACGTCGGTCGCCACCAGAATCGAGGCACTGCCGTTGGCAAAGCGCACCAACACCTGATCGCGGTCGCGCTGCTCCAGATCGCCATTCAGCGCCAGCGCCGAGAAGCCGCGGTTGACCAGATGGTCGGTCACTTCGCTACAGGCGCGCTTGGTGTTGCAGAACACCACGCAGGAGGTCGGCTGATAGTGGCTGAGCAGGCGGGCGAGGGCATCCGGACGACTGCCCGGTGCCACTTCGAACAACTGCTGGACGATGGCATTCTCCTGATGGATCGCTTCCACGCTCACTTCGACCGGGTTGCGTTGCACGCCGCGGCTCATATTGGCGATGCCTTCCGGATAGGTGGCGGAGAACAGCAGCGTCTGGCGTTCGCGTGGGGCAAAGCGGATCACCTTATGGATGTCTTCGCCAAAGCCCATGTCCAGCATGCGGTCAGCTTCATCGAGCACCAGGGTGTTCAGGGATGCCAGACGCAGCGTGCCCTGTTCCAGATGCTTGAGAATGCGGCCCGGAGTGCCAACGGCGATATGCGCGCCAAAGCCCAGGGTGGCCGACTGCGGTGCGGTCGGTACGCCGCCGCACAGGGTGACCAGCTTGACGTTCGGCAACAAGCGCGCCAGACGGCGAATTTCGGTGGCGACCTGGTCGGCCAGCTCGCGGGTCGGACAGAGTACCAGCGCCTGCACTTCCAGCTTGCTGACATCCAGCGCGGCGAGCAGGCCGAGGCCGAATGCTGCGGTCTTGCCACTGCCGGTCTTGGCCTTGGCGATCAGATCCTTGCCGGCCAGCACCAACGGCAGGCTCTGCGCCTGGATCGGTGTCATCTGCTGATAGCCGAGGGAATCAAGGTTGTTTTGCAGGGCAGCAGGCAACCCCAGTTGGGAAAAATCAGTGTGGTTCACGGCAAGCTCTCGCAGGGCCAGGACATAGGGGGCGCGCAGCATAGCAGAACTGGCGCGATTTCGCGCAGATATTAAGCCTTGGCGGACCAAGCCGGTGAGACAAGGTTTGGCCAGGCGCTATTTAACGGTTTGTCACAACGACTAACAATGCAGTATAAATGCAGGATTAATAGCATAAGATACTGTTATATCAATGATTTTGGTCTCATTTGAGGTTGTTGTTCTGGAAGCGAAAGGAATATGTTTCTAGATCCACATACCTTGCTCGTCATCAATGTGGTGAATTTATTAGGTCTGGCTCTGTTGCTGCCGATGATTATGGGGCGGACGCTGAGCAAGGCGGCGCGTGCTGCGCGCTATTCGCTGATTGTGCATGCCTCGGCGTGGATTGCGGTGATCCTGTCGGAGATGTGCGCGAACTACGGGCTGAACCTGCTGCTCTCCACCCTGTCCATGTGCTGCTACAGCGGCTGTAACTGGCTGCTGTTTCAGGCTTTGACCGGCTGGTTGGGGCCGCGTCGTTACGGACGCTTGCTCTGTGTCCTGTCGGTCGCGATGCCGATTGGCTATGCGCTGATGTTCGCCAGCTATGAGTGGCGGGTGGGCTGGGCCAATTTCCTGATTGCTATGCAGGTGGCGATTGTCGCCGCTGCCTTGCTGCGCTCCAGTACCAACTTGTCAGGCCGCTGGCGTTATGCGCTGTGTGTTTGTCTCTCGTTGATGGCGGTGCTGACCCTGATGCGCGGCGTCCTCGGTGCCTTCTATTCAGCACTCTATCCGAGCTTTGCCGCGCCGCATCCCGTCAACATACTGTCGCTCGTGGTCGCGAATCTGACCATGGTGCTGGGGAATGTCTGTCTGCTGGTGGCTTGGCGTGAAGAGGCGGAGCAGCAGCTGGAGCGCCTGGTGATCACTGATCCGCTGACCTGTCTGCTGAATCGCCGTGGCTGGGGAGAGCAGGCGGAACGCGTGTTTACCTCCACCTTGCGTAGCCAGCAACCTCTGGCCTTGCTCTCCATCGATCTGGACCATTTTAAAACCATCAATGACCGCTATGGCCATGAGGTGGGTGACCGTGCGCTGCAGTTTTTCAGTGACCAGTTACGCGCGCAACAAGGTGCCGGTGATGTGATTGCCCGTATCGGTGGGGAAGAGTTCTGTGTGTTGATGCCGATGGCCGGTGACGAAGCGGCGCAGCGCTTTGACCGGCAACTGCGCGCAGCGCTCGCGCAAGAGGCGGTCCCTGCGTTGGGCATTCCATTACATTTCAGTGCCGGCTTGACCTATCGCCAGCCGACCGATACCAGCCTGCATCATCTGTTACATCGTTCTGACGCTGCCTTGTATGAGGCGAAATGGGCTGGCCGGGATCAGTTGATCGTCCATACTATGTCGGCATAGGCCACCTCTATTCGATGTGCATCCCGAAGCCGCGATTTAGCGAGGCACGGCAGGCAAAACAACGGGCACCTTTGAGTGCCCGTTTTGCTATCTATCATCTGAATAACCTAGGTCGTCATCACATTACTTGCAGACGTAATCGGTGATCTCCAGCCCATAGCCGGACAGCGAGTGATAGCGGGATTGGCGCGAGGAGATCAGCTTCATCTTGCTGACGCCGAGGTCACGCAGGATCTGCGAACCGATTCCGGTCTCCTGGGTGGCAATCGCGCGCTTGTGCTTTGGCGTCTCGGCGTTCTTCAGGATATCAATGCGTTGGGCGATGGATTCTGGTGTTTCCGCCTTGGTGGTAATCACCAGTACACCACCCTCTTGCGCGATCTTCTGCAGTGACTCGGAGATGGACCAGTGATGGTCGGCAATATGCAGCAGATCCTTAAAGGTATCGGAGGCATGCACGCGGACCAGCGTTGGGGTATCTGGCTGAATGTCACCCTTCTTCAGGGCATAGTGCAGTTGCTTGTCGATCAGATCCTGATAGGTAACCAGCGTCATCTCGCCGAACTCCGTCTGCACCGCGGCTTCAGAGATCTTCTCGACCAGACACTCATGGGCCATCCGGTACTCAATCAGATCAGCGATGGTTCCGAGCTTGATGCCATGTTCGGCAGCAAAGACCTCGAGCTGTGGACGACGCGCCATGGTGCCATCCTCGTTGAGGATCTCCACGATAGCGCAAGCTGGCTCAAGACCGGCCAAGGCTGCCAGATCACAGCCGGCTTCGGTGTGCCCGGCACGGATCAAGACGCCGCCTTTGCGCGCCATCAGCGGGAAGATATGGCCCGGCGAGACCAGATCACTCGGCACCGCATGCTTGGCAGTGGCGGCGAGGATAGTGGTCGCGCGGTCATAGGCCGAAATGCCGGTTTCCACCCCACGAGCAGCCTCGATAGAGACCGTGAAGTTGGTGGTGAACTGTTCAGTGTTCTTTTTGACCATCAACGGCAAGTTGAGCTGTTCACAACGCTCCGGGGTCAGGGTCAAACAGATCAATCCACGGCCATGACGGGCCATGAAATTAATAATATCGGGCGTGACTTTTTCAGCAGCGACGATGATATCACCTTCATTCTCACGGTCTTCGTCATCCATCAGGATGACCATCTTACCGTCGCGAATATCATCGATAATTTCTTCGATAGGACTCAACGCCATCTTCTTACTCCTGCGAAACGAATACACGGTTCAATATAATTCAAAACCTTAGCCTCTTCTATGCGGATTCGTCGTGGCGGCGTGGCCCGGATGAGCACTAAGTATCGGTAATGAACTGAATATTAATGGTTATCGGCTTGGATGGGGG